>JBGPEF010000435.1:0-5115 GCA_041482675.1 Tepidisphaeraceae bacterium
CACACCGGGCTCGCCTGCCATCGCGCCACGGCAAAGGAACTCGAGGCCCAGCACGGTCTTTCCGGAGCCCGGCCCACCACTGACCAGAGTGGTTCGGCCGAGGGGAAGGCCGCCTTCGAGGACTTCATCGAGGCCGCGGATTCGGGTTGGGACTTTCGGAATGGGGCGACCGATTACGCGCATGGCTTACTCATTTCTGTGGATTCAATTTCGCAACCCAAGCGCGCGAGCCCTCCGGGGTTTGCGGCACTGAAACCGCTTTCAACGAAAAAGCCGACATGAACGAACGCCCTTGAGGCATTCGACCACGTCGGCTTACTGTTCGACGGGCCCGTCGCCGCAGCGACTTGCCCTTCATCTAGTCTTCCGAGTGAGCCCAACTTACGGGAGGAGAGTTTACGTCGGGTGGAGGGGGATAACAAGAGAGTGTCGATGGCACAGGGCACGGCGGCTGAAGCCGCCCCTACGCGATCCACGGCGTGTAAAATGCGGTGGTTATTATTCAGCGCAGGGGGAATGCACGTTACCCCAATTGCGAGGGACTGATAGGGTGGGAGGTTGGTGCTGGAGCTTGAATGAGATTGAAATCGGCTCCGCATCGTTGTCGGACGACTAGATAAAGGGCAGGTCGCCGTGGCGACAGGCCCGTTGAAGAGTAGGCCGGCGTGATCGAATACCTGCGGGTGTTCGCCCACGCCGGTTGTTTTTACGACGCGCGATGAGTGAAGGGTAAACCCTGGCAGTAAACCGACGTGGCCGCTCACCCCCCGAGTGTGTTTGGCCGCGAAGGGTCCGTTGCTATAGGCGGCGCGGGGCAATCCCGCGCCGCCAACACGGATCTAACAAGATTGGAGTCGGAAAATAGCGATCTCATTGAGTATCTGAAGTCAGTTTAACCTGAGGAATCATGACCCAAACGAAAGAGAAGCCGGCCAAGGTGTTCAACGAGGCGAGGGCCAACGCCAGGCGCAAGCATCGAGTGCCGACGTACAGGACGGTTTTGGTCGCGGCATCGGTGGGCGTGCTGATTGGCCTGCTTTTGAGGCGGTAAGGGACCCATGGCGCGACTGATGGAAACGAGAACGGCCCTGAAACTCGGCTTGATGCCGACGGTGTTTGCGACGGTGGCGGCACTGTTTTTTGCTCAGGCGGTGCTGATCCCGCTGGCGGTGGCGATCCTGCTGGCGTTTCTGCTTGCGCCGGTGGTGAGCTGGCTGGAACGGTTGCGATTGGGGCGGATCGTGGCTGTGGTGCTGGCGGTGGGAACGGCGTTGGCGGTGCTCGGCACGATTGGCTGGGTGGTTGAGCAGCAGTTCATGGACGTGGCGGGGAAGCTGCCGGACTATCGGGAAAACATTCAGAACAAATTGCGGCGGTTTCAGGTTGCCTCCGGCGGCTTTTCCAAAGCGGCCAAGGGAGTGGAAGACACGCTGAAGAGCATCGCGACCACGCAGCCTTCCACAGCGCCGTCGGCGGCAGCGAACCTGACCACATCGACACAGGCGGTGAACAGCCGGCCGGGTGCGCCGTCGCTGCCGGCGGTTTCTCCGCAGAATCCGCTGCCGGTCCGGGAATACTCGGAGCCGGACTCGCCGCTGCAAATCGTTGGACATTACCTCGGGCGGCTGCTGAACCCACTGGCGACGGGAGGGCTGATCGTCGTCTTCCTGGTCTTTATGCTGGTGAACCAAAGGGATCTGCGCGACCGGATGATCCGGCTGATCGGTCACGGGCGGGTTAATCTGACCACGCAGGCGCTGGACGACGCCGGCACACGCATCAGCCGCTATCTGCTGATGCAGTCGGTGATCAACGGGACTTATGGCATCTGTGTGGGGATCGGCCTGTGGATCATCGGACTGTCTTCGGCCGAAGGGCGATTTCCCAATGTGCTGCTGTGGGCGCTGCTGGCGGCGGTGCTGCGATTTGTCCCGTATGTGGGTCCATTTATTGGCGCTGCGTTGCCGATCGCGCTGTCGCTGGCGGTTTTTAACAGCGCGGGCGTGTTTGCGGCGACGTTGTGCATGTATCTGGGGCTCGAGTTGGTGTTGAACAACGTGCTGGAGCCCTGGCTATTCGGATCGAGCACAGGGCTGTCGGTCATGGCGATCCTGGTGTCGGCGGTATTCTGGACGTGGCTGTGGGGGCCGGTTGGACTGCTGCTGGCGACGCCGTTGACGGTCTGCGTGGTGGTGCTGGGCAAGCATGTTCCGCAACTGGGGTTTTTGGATGTGATATTGGGCGACGAGGAGGTATTGGAGCCTTCGGTTCGTGTGTATCAGCGGCTGCTCTCGCTGGACCAGGAAGAGGCCGGCGAACTGCTTCACGAGTACCGGAAGGAAAAGGGACTGGAGTGCGTGTACGACGAGGTGATGATTCCAGCGCTGGGGATGGCCGAAAAGGACCGTCATACGGGAAAACTCAATGCGGAGCAGGAGGGTTTCATCCGCCAGGCGATGCGCGACCTGATCGAAGAATTGGGAGAGGCGCAGAAGACGGCCGACGCCGTGGCTGCGCTCGCTGGGGTGGATGAGAAGGCCGAGAATCCGGCGCGAGTGGTCAGTCCGTCGATTTCCAAAGAGTCGTCAGTGATGGTGCTGTGCCTGCCGGCCCATGATGAGGCTGACGAAATTGTCGGGCTGATGCTGGCGCAGCTTTTGGAACTCAAAGGACAGAGGGCGATTGCCATATCGCAGGTGTCGCTGGCCGGGGAGATGCTTGAGTTGATTGAGGTGCATCAGGCGGGGGCGGTATGCATCTCGGCGCTTCCACCGGCCGCGCTGACCCACGCGCGATATCTCTGCAAGCGGCTGCGGGTGAAATTCCCGGAACTGCCCACGGTGGTGGGGTTGTGGACGAGCAAGGCGGACCCGAAGAAGTCATTGGAGCGTTTGCTGTGCGATAGTGCGGTGAACCTGGTGACCAGCGTCGGGGCTGCGATCGCGGAGATTCACCAGTTGATTCAGCCGTTGCTGGTTGCGCGCGGCAGCGCTGAGGCGAAGGTCAAGGAAGAGCCGGAATCGCGGGAGCTGGCGGCAGTCTAGCTGCCGGCCCGAGAAGTAACCTGAAACATGCGTGCGGCATTCCGCACAGAAGGATCTCATGACGAATGCAAAGGAACGAACGCTGGTCGGAATCTTCGATAGCCGCGACGAGGCGGAGCTGGTGTTGGATGAGCTGCGGCAGGCGGGGTTTGGCGAGAAGGAAATCGGTTTTGCCATCCGCGGCGGCGATGCGGTTGCGGGAGGGGTGATTACCGACGCCGGGCTGACGAAGGATGGCCAGGGGGCGGTAAAGGGAATGGTGGCGGGCGGGTTGGCGGGGGGTTTGCTGGGCGCGGCCGCGGTTTTGGTGGTGCCTGGGGTCGGGCCGCTGCTGGCGATGGGGGTGCTGGCGAGCGCACTGGGGTTCGGCGCGGCCGGGGTGGCAACGGGAGGCATTCTGGGGGCCATGGTCGGAGCGGGGATATCGGAGGAGGAGGCGCGGGTTTATGAGAAGGAATTCGAGGCCGGGCGGGCGATCGTCACGGTACATGCGGGCGAGCGTATCTTGGAAGTGGTTCGGATCCTGGGCCGCCACGGGGCACAGAACATGCGGAACGAGCCGACTGATCCATTGCATTCGGTCAGCGTGGTCTGAGCGGCAGGCAAAAAATGGAGGGGATCGAAGGCGCGCCAACGAGCGCAAACTTTTAAGTGACGTTGTGTTGCATTCATGGGGCTGGGGCTGGCGATTGTGAAGAACCTGGTGGAGATGCACAGCGGGTCGGTGATCGCCAAGAGCGCGGGGGAGGGAATGGGTTCGACGTTCATCGTGCTGCTGCCGATTTCGGTGGTGCGCGAGTCGGATGGAGAGGATCGGCACGAGCATCCATCGACCCCGACAGCGGTTGATGCCTCATGCCCCGATCTGAGGGGGATACGAGTGATGATCGTGGATGACAACGCGGATGCGATGAGCCTGGTGAGACACCTGCTGGAGGCGTGCCGGGTGACGGTGGCAACGTGCTCGAGCGGGGCCGAGTGTCTCCAGCGGCTGCCCGCGTGGCACCCGGATGTATTGATCACCGACATTGGGATGCCCCACATGGACGGCTACTCGATGATTCGGGAGTTGCGCGCCATGCCGCCTGAGAAGGGTGGCCAGACGCCGGCGATCGCTTTGACGGCTTTCGCGCGGTCAGAGGATCGGCGGCGAGCGATGCTGGCGGGATTTGACATGCACGTGTCCAAGCCGGTGGAGCCGGGAGAACTGGTGGCGGTGGTGGCGAGGATGGCGCGGCGTACGTGAAGGGGGATATTGTTTGCTATTGGGCGAAGTCGATTTAGGATTGTCGGCCTTGTAATGGGCAAGCACTGAGTAAGGAGAGGGAAGACAATTAAAGGGCAAGTCGCCCTGGCGACAGGCCTGTTCACAGGTAAGCCGACGCGGCGCGACACTTTCTGGTGTCTGCCGCGTCGATTTTTTTTCTGCCGCGCTGGTCGGAAGTGTAAGAGGGCGGTTGGGCACATCCAGGGTGGTCGGGAAGAGAGGACATCGTGAAAAAGATTTGCACGCGTTCGAGTCGTCGTCTGCGCTGGCTGAGCATGGCCTGCGCGGGAGTGGCGGTCCAGTTGGTTTCGAGTGGGACCCTGCTGGGTGCTACTTATACATTCAATGGGGGCAGTATCATTGTTCCGCCTAATGCATACATTCCGAGCTGGTCGTGGCCTTTCAACTGGGATGGCGGTTCTGTGCCGCCGTCGAGCAATAGCAGCGATGTCGTCTTTGGCGGGTCGTTTGGGGGGCCGCTGGTTGCGATTCAGGACATCGCCAATCCGTTCAACCTGCACTCCATTACCTTTGATATCCCTTATACGATCGATGGAGGGGCGCTGCGATGGGATGTGGCGGGGTCGATTCAGAATAACTCGGGGGGAAACCTGGTAAATCCGCTGGTGCTGAATCAGACGGTCACCTATGGCGGGGCGGGATCGGGGCTTTTGGCGGGGGCGATCAGCGGCGCGGGGACGCTGATCAAAAGCGGATCGGGGACGGTGACGCTGGGCGGGACCAGCAGCTTTGGGGCTCTAACTGTGACTGGTGGGAATGTCATAATGAATGGTGGAAGTCTCG
>JBGPEF010000436.1:0-5104 GCA_041482675.1 Tepidisphaeraceae bacterium
AGGAGGCCTTGCCGGGGACGTAGAGGTTGGTGGCGTATTTTTTGAAGACGCTGGTATCGGGCGTGGGGAATTCGGGGACCGAGGCGGGGTCGATGTGCTCCACGTGATTGGCGAGGATATCGGCGATGATGCTGCTGCCGCCGACGGAGGTGCCGGCCGCGATGGAGGGGTTGGCGGGGCCGACGACGGAAATGTCGCCAGTGATGCTGCCGCTGGTGAGAGTCACGGGGGGAACGGCGTTGGTGGTGGTGAGAATGCTGGCCTGGTCGGCGGGGGTGCCTTTGATGGCGTTCTTGGTATCGAGGACCACAGCGCCCTTGGCGGCCATGCCGTTGTCGAAGAACGTGGTGGGACGCTCGAGCGGATCATAAGCGAGCTGGACGGCGGCCTTGTCAGTGCCGGCGGTGGCGCTGTCGGCGTAGGCGCCGGTGACCTTGACGAAAATACGGCGGCCGACGCGGGTGATGGTGGCGTGGAACTTGGAGCCATCGGCGGCCAGCTTGATATATTGATCCTTTGACGAGGGAACGTTGATTTCGGTGCCGAGGATGTCGATGCCGACGGTCTTGGTGCCGAGGTTGGCGGTGCCGTTCATCTGGGCCGCCAGGTCCTTCTGGATCTCACTGAGGAGGTTGACGTCGAGGGTGCTGGGGGGAATGGAAATCTGGAAAAGCTGGAAGCGCATGAAATCCATGCCGGACTCGGCAGCGCCGAGGGATTTAAAGCGGCGCTGTTCGTTGCCGCTGACCTGCGCGCCGGTGTTGGTCGACGCATAGAAGCCAACGGCGAGGATCGCGAAGAGAACGAGATAGAGCATCGCCAGCATCGAGGCGACGCCTCGGCGCCGCGGATCGCGCAAGGATGTCCTGGTGTGTCGCATGAACAAGACATCCGATTCAAACGAGCCGGTGTCAAGCCATATCGTTTAATATGGAAGGTGAAGCACTCCGGCCTTTGCCTCGTGGGGGGGTTTTTGGTCCGATAAGCTCATGGTTTCACTTCGTCATAGGTAGCGGGGAGGGGGACATAGCGATCGGAGAAGCGCAGGCCGCTGTGGAGGCCGGTCGTGCCGGGATGGAAGCTGATGATGCCGTTGGTGCCGAGGGTGAGGGTGTTTTTGAGGGAGACGAGGGAGCCGTAGACGTTCAGATCGGAGCTGCCCTGGGCGGTGATGCGGTCGCCGACGACGTTGCCGGAAATCGCGTTGAAGTTGCCGGTGAATTTGACGTCAAAGCCGGGGGCGATGACGAAGGAGCCGCCCATCTGCCGCAGCTCGTGGAACTGGGGCAGGTCGGGAAGGGTCTCGAGGCCGGTGGTGGTGTTGCCGCTGCCGGTGAAGGTCAGCACGTTGGTGAGCAGTGTGCCGACGCCGTTGTTCTCGCTGACGACGACGCCCTGGATGTTGACGTTGCCGTTGAACTTGACGTTGTTGGGCTGCTGGACGTAGATGACGCCGCGGAAGGTGATGGGCCCGCCGATGGTGGGGTTCATGTTGGCGGGGATGATCACGTTGTCATAAGACGGCTTGCCGGGGACGTAGATGGTGGTGGCGTACTTCTTATAGATGCTGGTGTCGGGGGCGGGAAATTCAGGCACGAGAGAGGGGTCGATGTGATCCACGTGATTGGCGAGGATGTCGGCGATGATGCTGCTGCCGCCGACGGAGGTGCCGGCGGCGATGGAGGGGTTGTTGAGGCCGATGACGGTGATGTCGCCGGAGATGCTGCCGGAGGTGAGGATGACAGGGGGGTTGGCGGCGGTGGTGGTGAGAATGCCGGCCTGGTCGGCGGGGATGCCGTTGATGGGGTTCTTGGTGTCGATGGTGACAGCGCCTTTGGCGGCCATGCCGTTGTCGAAGAAGGTGGTGGGACGTTCGAGGGGATCATACGAGAGCTGAACGGCGGCCCTGTCAGCTCCGGCGATGGCGTTGCTGGCGTAGCAGCCGGTGACCTTCACGGTGATGCGGCGGGCGGTGCGGGTGATGGTAGCACGGAACTTGGAGCCGTCGGCGGCGAGGGTGATGTATTGATCCTTTTGGGAGGGGACGTTGATTTCGGTCGCGCCGGCGTCGATGCCTACGGTCATGGTCTTCATATTGCCGGTGGCGTTGATCTGGGCGGCGAGGTCTTTGTGGATCTCGGTGAGGAGGTTGGCCTCGGTGGTGGCCGGGAGAATGGAGGTCTGGAAGAGCTGGTAGCGCATGAAATCCATGCCGGATTCGGCGGCACCGAGGGCTCTATAACGGCGCTGTTCGTTGCCGCTGACCATGGCGCCGGTGTTGGTGGAGGCGTAGAAGCCGACGGCCAGCATGGCGAAGAGGACGAGGTAGAGCATGGCGAGCATGGAGACGACGCCATGACGGCGAGATGACATTACGATAACCATGGAGATGACATAGAATTCATCTTGGGCTGTGTCAAATGATGGGGTTTAATATGGTGCGCGAAGGGCTGCGGCTTTTCCTGCGATGGGGGATTGGGGGTCCGATAAAATCGGTGCCTGTTGGTGGGCAGTGACCACCCTACGGCTTTACTTCGTCGTAGCTGGCGGGGAGGGGGGTGTAGCGGTCGGAGAAGCGCATGCCGCCGTGGCCCTGGTTGGGATCCAGCTTGAAATTGATAATGCCACTGGTGGTAATTTTGAGGGTGTTCTTGAGGGAGACAATGGAGCCGCTGATGGTGGCGTCGGAGCTGCCCTGCATGGTGACGCGGTCGCCGAGGATGTGGCCGGCGATGCTGCCGAAGTTGCCGGTGAAGTTGACGTCAAAGCCTGGGGCGACGATGAAGGAGCCGGCGAGCTCGGCCTTGATGCCGGCGAACTGGGGGAGGTTGGGGAGGGAATCGACGCCCTTCTTGATACCGCCATTGCCCTGGAAGTTGAGGACGTTGGTGACGAGGTTGCCGACGCCGACGTCCTCGGTGACGATCACGCCGGTGATGTTCACGCTGCCGTTGAACTTCACGCTGTTGGGCTGCTGGATGTAGATGATGCCGTTGAGCACGGTTCCGGCGTTGAAGTTGGGATTGGTGTTGGGGGGGATGAGGATATTTTCGTAGCTGCCGTGGCCGGCTGTGTAGAGATTGGTGGCGTATTTTTTGAAGCCCAGCGTGCTGGGGGTGGGAAATTCGGGGACGTCGGCGGGGGCGAGATGGTGGACGTGGTTGGCCTGGATATCGGCGGGGATGGTAGCGCCACCGACGGAGGAACCGGCCGTCACCGTGGGATTGAGGCCCTGAAGGACGGTGATGTCGCCGGCGATGCTGGAGACGCCGGTGGCGGAGCCGACGGTGACGGGGGGATTGGCGTTGGAAATACTCAGGATATTGGCGTGGCTGGCGGGGGTTCCGAGGATGGGGATCCTGGTGTCAATGACCACGGTGCTCTTGGAGGCCATGCCGTTGCCGAAGAAATCGGTGGGGCGCTCGACGGTGTCGTAAGTGAGCTGGACGGCAGCGCGGTCAGCGGTGCCAGTGGTGGTGTCGGCGTAGGCGCCGATGACTTTGACGGTGATGCGGCGGCCGGAGCGGGTGATGACAGCGCGGAACTTGGAGCCGTCGGAGGCGAGCTTGATGTATTCGTTTTGGCCGGAGGGGACGTTGATTACGGTCGCGCCGGCGTCGATGCCAACGGACTTGGCTCCGAGGTTGGCGGTGCCGTTCATCTGGACGGCCAGGTCGTTATAGATTTCCGTGAGGACGCTGGCCTCGGGGGTGGTGGGCGGGATGCTGGTCTGGAAGAGCTGGTAGCGCATGAAATCCATGCCGGATTCGGCAGCGCCGAGGGATTTGTAGCGGCGCTGTTCGTTTTGGCTGACCAGCATGCCGGTATTGGTGGAGGCGTAGAAGCCGACGGCGAGGAGGGCGAAGAGGACGATGTACATCATCGCCAGGACTGTGGTGACGCCGCGGTGGCGCGCGGCGCTGGGGGATGTTTGGGGGATTCCCATGGGAATGATTTCCAATTCAGGGGGGGGCGGTGTCAAATTGTAATGTTTAATTTGCAGGGCGAAGGGTTGAGGTTTTTTAGTGGACGGGGATCGATGGTCTGATAATTTGGGGAGGGGAGGGGGCGAAACGTAAAACGTGAAGCGAGTGAGTTGCGCAAGAGGCCCTGGGATGGGGGCGGTGGGTTTGTTTGGGTTTGTTTTGAGATGGTCCGTGGTCGGTTGTTCGTGGTGAGTTGTGGGGAGGCAGGGTAGGGAAAAAAGTGGCCGGAGAAGGAGCGGGACGCTGTTTTTTGTAAATTGTGAATGTTGCGTGAGTTATGGGTTTGACGAGGCAAGAAGTTATTAAGGAAGAGGGTCCCGTTTAGGTCCGTTTTAGGTCCTTTTTGTGTCCCGAACAGGTCCGTGGGGAGGGGAATTGTGTCCGGAGGGGCAGGAAGTGCTGAGGATACGCGACGTACGCGCGGGGAATCGACGCGAATAGGGCTGGGTGAGTGAGACGAGAGCATGCAGACCCCCTTTCTTTAAGATGTCGGGGTCGCCACGGCGACTGCCCGACCTACCTCGTATACGTTTTTGGGATGAGATTGTTCGTTAAAAATTTGGTTATTTTTTCGCGTGTCGAGGCCACAGGGCACGGCGGCTGAAGCCGCCCCTACGAGAAGAGGCGGAGAAGAATCGCCGCGCTGGAAATTGGACCTATCCCCTTTTTGGTTGCCGTTTCATGGTCGGCATGCTCAGGGAGCGACTTCGGAGTAGGAGCTGGAGACGGGAACGAAATGTGAGGGGAGTGAGCGGCGGGCGATCATGGGCATCCGATTGCGATTGCGGTCGATGATCAGGTCCCCCTTCTTGTCGAACTTCACATCCCCGTAGGAGATGAGGCTGCCGGAAACCAGGCCGCTGCTGTGATTGTGCAGGGTGATGTCCTCGGCGATGATCGAGCTGGTCCAGGAGCCGGACTTTCCCTTGAACTTGAGCTGCGTGTCGGGGGCGATGATGGTGGCGCCGCTGAGGTCGTGCAGCTCCTGGGGGAACTGGGAGTTCACCGGAAGGGTGGAAATGTCGTAAAGAGTGGCGCCCTTTTCGAAGCTGATGGTGTTCTTCTTGTCCTTGTAGTCCCTGGGGTTGGCCGACGGCTCCACCACGATCACGCCGCGG
>JBGPEF010000437.1:0-5099 GCA_041482675.1 Tepidisphaeraceae bacterium
AACGATGGCGTTTTGGATCTCAACGAGCAGCGCATCGCCCTTGGCTCCAGCGGCAACTGGAGCCTTTCAGGCCTTCCGGCTGGCACCTATACATTCCGGCTCATGCCGCGTCCGCTCTTCGCACAGACTTGGCCGTCGAACAGCGCAGGGATTACGGTTACACTGGCCGATGGCCAAGCCGTGCAAAATCTCAATTTCGGTTTCCAGAAGCTCGACACCCAGCCGCCGCAGCTCCTGAACATCGCCTTTCGTTACGACCAGACGCCCAATGCAATCGAGATGGATTTCAGTGAAGACGTCTACCTTGAAACATGGCCGCTCAAAGTGACGCTTGGCGGAAATCAAGTGACTTTCGACCCGCAATACTGGGATTATGGGGTGTACGACAAGCTCCGGTTGATTCCGCGCAATGGACCGTTGGTGGCCGATGGGGACTATCAAGTGACCTTGATTCCCGGCGTCATTACAGACATGGCGGACAACCCGCTTCCTCCGATGCCCAACTGGTCTTTTTTCGCCCTCAAGGGTGATTTGAATCGCGATCGCCAGGTTTCGATCGACGACTTCATCACTCTCGCCTCCAACTTCGGCAAAACCAACGCCACCTACGCCGACGGCGACTTAAACTACGACGGCCAGGTCACCATCTCCGACTTCATCGACCTCTCCTCCAACTTCAACAAAACCCTCAGCCCGCCGGCTGTCGCCGCCCCGCCCCAGCCCGCCGCCGCCATCGAAATAAGTTCCCCCGCGGCCGCTCTTTCGGATGTGCTGGCGACAAATGCGCCTCGCAAAGTTGTCCAAGCCAAACCCGCTCTGGTTGTCCCTCGACACGCCAAACACCATCGCAGGCTCTCTCATCGCCATTGAGCATCCGGCACATCCATAGAGAGATTTGCATGTCTTGCACCAAAATTAATTTTTATTGCATCTCCATCCCTCTTGCACTAGAACCCTCTCCCATTCGGTGATGTACGCACGGGGCCGAACTTCATCGCTGCCGCACTCGGCACCTCCAGGGCAGCGGGAGGTTTGTCATGCTGGCGAAGATCATTCCGGGGGCTCGGGCCGTTTTTTCCTCGTTCGATTCCCAAGCTTTTCGATCGACCATCGAATCGCTCGAATCCCGCCAGCTTCTGGCTCCATTGACATTCACCGCCGGCCCGAATCTTCCGGTCGCGCGCGATCACGCCGTCGCCATTGTCGATCCCTCGCAGGCGATTTTTATAGTGAATGGCAATACCAGCGCGGTGCAACGGAAATACGCCGGCGGAACCTCATGGGCCTCAGCGCCCGGCGCGGATCTGACGCGAGGATCGGCCGGCGCGGGAATCACTGGAGGAACCATCTACCTCTTCGGCGGCTACAGCGGCGAAGTGCTCGAGGAAGCGCTTCGTTACGATCCTGTGGCCGGCGACTCGCTGGATATCGATGTATTGCAAACCCCCCGCCAGCAACTTGCCTCCGCCGGCGATAGCTCGGGCGTGTATGCCATCGGCGGACTGGGCGGCAGCAACCAGGTCCTCGGTTCCGTCGAACGCTACCGCACCTCCACGGCCGCATGGGAGTACGTCGCGCCGCTTCCCCAGGCGCGATTCAACTTTGCCGGTCTGGCCGATGGAGCAGGGCACATCCTGGTCTTCGGCGGCGCGAGCGTAAACAACTCCACCTCCGTCACCAACACCGTTTTCCGCTATGATGAATCGACCAATACCTGGACCACCCTCAGCCCGATGCCCATCTCCGTCCGCGATGAGGCCGTCGCGCCGGGATTCAACGGAAGAATCTATGTCATCGGCGGCGCTACCGCCGCCGGCGCGACCGCGACGATTCAAAGTTACGACCCGGCCACCGATTCCTGGACTTTGGAAGCTTCCCTCCCTTACCCCATCCGTGCTGAGGCGGCGGCCCTTGATTCTGATGGCCGAATCGAGGCCATCGGCGGCGTGAACTCCGCCGGCCAGTCATTGGCCAGCACTCTGATCACGCAGCGGCTCAATCAACCGGATGTTCCGCCGAGTTTCACGTCAAGTCCGATCATAAAAGGTTCGGCCGACAAGCCGTACAGCTATCAGGTGACCGCGACGGGCAATCCCAATCCGACCTATTCCCTGGTTCAATTCCCCGCCGGAATGACCATCGATCCCGGCACCGGCCTGATCAACTGGCAATCGACGCCCGCGCAAGTTGGCGACAACCCGGTGGTGGTCCGCGCCACCAATTTCGCCGGCTCCCTGGATCAATCCTTCTCGGTTCACATCGTCCTTGAAACCGTTGCTCCCTCGATCCCGACCAACGTTCACGTGAGCGGAGTGACGACGAATACGGTCAGCCTCGCGTGGGATCCCTCCACCGACAACACCGCCGTCGCCGGCTACAGGGTCTATAAGCGCAACCGCGCGGGCTACAAGCAAACCCACATCACCTACACCCTGATGGGCACAACGACATCCACGGGTTTGACCGTTTCGGGCCTTTCGGCCGGGACAGCCTATGCCTTCGTCGTCGCCGCCTTCGATACCAGCGGCAATCAATCGGGCTATTCAGCCACCGCCAGCGCCACCACCTACAGCCTTCCCAATCTCTTCGTGCCCGCTTCTCTCACCGCCACCGCGCTGCATCCGCTCTCCTTCAACCTCACCGCCACCGGCAATCCAAAACCCACTTTCTCCCTCGTCAGCGGCCCATCCGATATGACCGTCGATCCCATCACCGGCCTGGTGAAGTGGACTCCCTCCCTCAGCGATATCGGCAGTGTTCCCGTCACTTTCCGCGCTACCAATCTCGTCGGCAACAAAGACATTGTCACCTCCATCACCATTCGCCCCGATCTCCCCACGCTCAGCTACACCAAGTCTCCTTTCAACGCCACCGCCGGCCAGCCCTTCTCCATTCAGGTCATCGACTCCAGCTTCACTCCCTCCACTTTCTCCATCGTCACCGGCCCGGCCAACATGAGCATCGATCCTGGGACTGGCCTGGCCACCTGGACCCCTACACCCGCAGATGCGGGAAACACCTCAGTCACTTTCCGCGCTACCAACAGCGCCGGCAGCAGCGACATCACCGTCAACTTCTACACCTATTTCACCGGCAAGCCCTCCAATGTCCTCGCGTCAAACATCAATGCCACCGGGGCGACGGTTTCCTGGGATCCGCCAGCCGACGCCTCTCTTGTGGCGAGTTACAAGCTCACGCTTTCCTGGCGCATCCGCTATGGTCGCGGCTACACTTCTCGATCCCTCACTTACATCGTAAATGCACCTCAGACAAGCGTGACCGTGAGTGGCCTAACTACAGGGCTGACCTATCGTCCAACCGTCACCCCACTCGATGCCGCCGGCAATCTCGGTGATTCCATTTCCGGCACATCATTCATCGCCAGAACTGTGGTAATTCCGCCGCCGGAGCCCCCGCAACCTCCTCCAGCGCCGGAATTGCCCCCGCAGCCCGCATCAATCACTTCCGCGAAGAATTCGCAAACGCTTTCACCACTCAGCAGCGCCCCTCAACCCGGCTGGAATATTTCCTTCGATGACCCCGACGGGACCTGGTCCGCCTATTACGCGGATATCACGCGCGTTCTCCAGGCCGCCGGCGCAGAATGGGGGAGCATCTTCGACTCCGACGCTTCCATCGAGATCAGCGTCAGATTTGATCCCGACCTTGCGACCTCCTTCGGCCGCAGCCTCACCTCGGCCTTCCTCGAACACGACGCCGATGGGTTTGACATCTACGAGCAGGGCGCGGCCGCCGAAATCAACACCGGCCTCGATCCCAACGGTGCAACTCCCGACGTCGAGATCGCCATCGGCGTAAATTACCTTGTCGATTCCCTCTGGTTCGACCCCGATCCCTCCGCCCGAACCGCCGCGATTCCCGCCGCCCGGATCGATGCCATGAGCGTGATGCTCCACGACCTGGGCCAGGCTTTGGCCTACAACGGCTGGAGCGATTGGAGCACCGGCCAGTTGCCCGGGACCTATGCCTCTACCTTCGATCAGTACATCTACGAGGACGGCCAATCGTCCTACTTCAGCGGCGCCAATGCCCACGATGTCTATAGCTCCGATCTGCCGATGGGCAACGGGAACGTCTTCCATTGGGGCAGCCCGCCGGCGGGAGTCGACATGGGTGCGCAACTGATGAACAGCCTTGCGCTCAACCCCCAGCAGCGCTATGACATTTCAGATCTGGATGTGGCGGTGATGAAAGACATCGGCATGTCAATCGAGAGCGCTCCGCCGGTGGTCATCGAAAAACGGTTCAACTTTGAAACCGGCCAGAGCATCTCCGTCCGCTTCGACAAGTCCGTCCGCGCTCATTTGGACCTAAGCGATTTCACGCTGGTTCGGGTCAACCCCGGGCCGGTCTGGACTGCTCCCTCCTCCCAATTGAATTTCAGCTACGACCGCGTGACCGACACGGCGACGATCACCTTCGGCGGCCTTCCAGGGGCAATTCTTCCCGATGGCGACTACCAGTTGACCATCAATTCACTGGGCGTCACCGATCTGGTCGGCAACGCCATGAGCAATGACCTCACGCTGAACTTCTTCGTGCTCAAAGGCGACCTCAATCGCGACGGCACCGTATCAATATCCGACTTCATCACCCTCTCCTCAAACTTCAACAAACCCAACGCCACCTACGCCGACGGCGACTTAAACTACGACGGTCAGGTCACCATCTCCGACTTCATCGACCTCTCCGCCAACTTCAACAAATCCCTCCCTCCACCTCCCGCCGCGCCAGCACCCCAGCCCGCAGCCTCGCTCGCCATCACTTCGCCATCCACGAACACCATCAATTCTCGCACTCGTCCCACCCACCCAGCCAGACACCATCACCGCCCACCACACAAAAAGCCCACCTTCCAAACCTCCCCGCCCTCCCTATTTCCGCGACCCAGCGCCCCCCGCCCTGTTTAGGGCAATCGACGGGCTTCAGATTCCTGCTACTTTCCTCCCAGCATGGCCGGTGACCACTTCGTCCCCCATCCATGCCGCCATTCAATCAGAGGGAAGGATCATGAAACACCGCAAATCCAAAAACATCAAATCCCCTCGTCCCTCCTCCATCGAACCCCTCGAATCCCG
>JBGPEF010000438.1:0-5087 GCA_041482675.1 Tepidisphaeraceae bacterium
AGGGAGGGGGGGGTTGGGGAGGCGGTGCTCATGGGGGTGATGGTAGGGGAAAGGAGGGACGTGGGACAAGGGACAAGGGACAAGGGACAAGGAGGGGGAAGGGAAAAAGTGGCGATTTTGGAGTCGTGGGAGGGGACTTGGGTTTGGTTGAAATGCGGAAAAATCAATCGCCTGACTGTTTAGCGGTAACCTGGATTTGGACGGAGTTTCGATGGGGGAGTTTTAGAAGGTGAGTGGGGAACGGTTGGGACGAATTTTGGGCA
This sequence comes from Tepidisphaeraceae bacterium, assembly GCA_041482675.1. GTDB lineage: Bacteria > Planctomycetota > Phycisphaerae > Tepidisphaerales > Tepidisphaeraceae > JBGPEF01. The sequence continues at coordinate 264 of JBGPEF010000438.1, forward strand.
TCGGGGTGATGCGGGGCTTGCTTCAGGTTCAATCGCAGAGGCAGGGGACACCCCCCGCACCCCCGAAATCCGGTGAGATAACGTCACCTGTGGTGACTGACTGAAGGAAGTTCAAGGCGGGGGCGGAAATAAGTAGGAATGTCCCTCTTAGTGAGATAAGTAGGAATGTCCTGCTCTGTCTCAATCCTCTGTTTTTTGCAAAACCCTGCTCGCTCGGCCTCACAAATGCCTTAGAAAATCTCCTGCGACTGGTCCCCGATACCCCCCGTATTTACAGGGTCGAGACAGAGCAGGAATGTCCCTCTTTTTTCACCAGGGTTGACATACTTGCGCAACGGCGGCTGAAGCCGCCCCTGCGACTGAGGTGCGGCGAGCCGCACCCTACGCGGAGAGGGTGGCGGGTTCATTTCCGGAAAGAGAAGGAGCACGATCAGGAGGCGAATGCACACACTGGCAGCAAGCTGCCAGTGGCACGGAGCATCAGACCGATACGGGTTGTTGGGCGGCGTCGCGGTCGCGTTGCCAGCGGCGGGACATCCAGTGGCCGATGATAGCGCCGGCGGGGCCCATGGAGGCGTAGTCGAGGGGCATGGGGCGGTAGAGGCCGGCGAAAGCGCCGTGGACGTCGGCGGTCGGCAGGCCCTGGGGTGTGATGAAATGGGCCAGCAGGTATCCGAACAGGCCGACGAGGAGCGGGGGGAGCCAATACCAGCTTCGCGGGCCGGTGGGCATGGAGGTGTGGGCGATGGCCGATCCGCCGAAGGATGCGATGAAGATGGCGGCCATGGCCTGCTGCTTGGCCTCGGACTGGGCGATGAGCATGATGCCCAGGGCGGTGATCATGAACTGGGCGGCGAGGCTGGAGACTTCGGCGGTGAGATCCGCGCCTTCGCCTTCGCGCAGGGCGGCGGTTTCGCGGTCGCGGAGTTTTCCGGCGGAATAAAGCATGCGAAGGACCCACCAGGCAGCGCCGATCATCAGCGAGAGGAGAAAAAGCTCGGCGAAGAATCGGAGGAAGATCTGGTTAGGGCCGAGCAGGGAGAGGGCAGAGAGAATGGTGTGGCGCGGCTCGCCGCCGCGGGCGGAGAGGGCGGCGAGGCCGAGGGTGGCGGTGAGGAGGCCGGCGTTGAAGCGGACCATGCCGGCGACGGCGGTGCCGACCAGGACGCAGACGGCCATGACCACGGCGATGATGACGAAGGGGAGGATGACGGGGCCGCTGATGAGAATGCTGGCCTGGGAGCCGGGATAGGGGGGGATGTGGAAGGTTTTGGCGGTCCACCAGAAGGCGGAGAAGCAGAGGATCGAGCCGGTGAGCAGGAGGAGGCGGGCACGTTGGTAGGAGTTGAGGAGGTTCATTGTGGGTGGATGGTCGAATTGCGAACCGAACTATTTCCTAACAGACGCGATTAGCATATGATTATTCATGCCGACGGAGGTGGGAAAGTAACACAAAGCGCAGGGTGATTCCATTTGGGTGATTCCATTTGCGGCCATGGGGGGAGAAGGCATGATTAACTCGACGCTGTTTCCGGATGTTCAACTGCCCGCCGCGGAGCGGGCACGGGGGCCGTTCGCGGCCGTGGCGATCGAGCGCAGCCTGGACAAAATTCTCGACTATGAGGTGCCGCAGGGGTTGATTGATTCGCTGCGCGTCGGGCAGCGGGTGCGCGTGCCGCTGGGGCGAAATAACCGGCCGGAGCATGGGTACATCATCGCGATTGGGCCCACGAGCGATTATCCGAGGATCAAGCCGATCCTGGCGATTGATGATCAGAGAATCCTGATACCGCCGAAGATGATGGAGCTGGCGTGCTGGATGGCCCGGTATTACTGCACGCCGCTGGGGAGTGTGATCGACAGCATTCTTCCGTCGGCGGTGAAGAAGAAGATCGGGCTGGGGTGGACGCATCATGTGCGGCTGGGAAAATCGCCCGAGGAGATTCAGGCGATCCTGGAGAAGACCCGGGCGCCCAAGCGGCGGGCCATCTTAGCCCGATTGCTTCAGATCAAGCCGGGGGAATCGGCCGAATTGATTCGCATCGCATCGGAGGCCGGCACGCGCGCGGCCACGGTGCGGAAACTGGTGAAGCTTGGATTGATCACGATCACGGCCGAGCCGGATTTCAATCTTCCGCCGGCGTATTACCCCAAATGCGGGCCGGAAGAAGCGCCGCCGAAGCTGAATGAGGATCAGGTTGATGTGCTGAACGAGCTTTCGCCGCGAATCGCGGGGGGAGAATTCAGCGTCAACCTTCTGCATGGCGTGACGGGGAGCGGGAAGACGGAGATTTATCTGCGCTGCATCAAGCAGGCGGTGGAGATGGGGCGGCGGGCGATCGTGCTGGTGCCGGAGATCGCGCTGACGCCGCAGACGGTGCGACGATTCACCGCGCGATTCGATCGCGTGGCGGTCCTGCACAGCGGGCTGCCGGCGTCGGCGCGGCATCGATTCTGGCATCAAATCTCGGAGGGAAAGGCGGATGTTGTGGTGGGGGCAAGGTCGGCGGTTTTCGCGCCGATGCCGAACCTGGGGATCATCGTCGTCGATGAGGAGCATGAGGGGAGCTATAAGCAGGATTTAGCGCCGCGTTATCACGCGCGGGACGTGGCCATCAAGCGCGGGCAGTTGGAGAGTGTGCCGGTGCTGCTGGGATCGGCGACGCCGTCGCTGGAATCGTGGTGGAATGTAAAGAAGGGTTCAGGGTTCGGGGTTGGGGGTTCAGGACAAGAACACGGGCATGCGAGTACGGCTGCCCATGCCACCCAATCTCAACCCACACTGTCTCATGCCACCCCATACCACCTGCTATCGTTGCCGAATCGAGTGCGGAATCTGGCGATGCCGCAGATTGAGCTGCTGGACATGAAGCAGGAGATCTTTGTGAATCGCCGCAAGGGGGTTCACCTGATTTCGCGGCGGCTGGAGCACATGTTGCGCGTGACGTTTGACGCGGGGCAGCAGGCGATTCTGCTGCTGAATCGGCGGGGATATTCGAATTTCGTCTATTGTCCCTCGTGTACGCACCTGGTGCAGTGCCGGTTTTGCGATGCCACGCTGACCTATCACCGCAGCGCGACGGCGAAGGCCAGGGGTGGATCATTTGATGAGGGATTGCACACCGGGCAGCTTCATTGCCACTATTGCCTGGGGGTCAATCCGCTGCCGCCGGCCTGCCCGGACTGTGGCAAAAAGCTCTCGCTTTTTGGCCTGGGGACGCAGCGGGTCGAGGAAGAGCTGGCGCGGAAATTTCCCAACGTGCATTATGCGCGCGTGGACAGCGACACGATGCGAAACGCGGGCGATTACGAAAAAATATTGAGCCGATTCGCCAAGGGGGAGATTCAGGTGATGCTGGGGACGCAGATGATCGCCAAGGGGCTGGATTATCCGAATGTGACGCTGGTGGGGGTGATCAGCGGAGATACGGCGTTGGCGCTGCCGGATTTTCGGGCGGCGGAGCGGACGTTTCAATTGATCACCCAGGTCGCGGGGCGCGCCGGACGCGGGGATAAGCCGGGGCGGGTGATTTTGCAGACGTTTATTCCCGATGATCCGACGATCGCGGCAGCGCTGCGGCAGGATTTTGTGGGGTTTGCATCCTCAGAGCTCAAATCGCGGCAGGAAGTCGGTCTGCCGCCGATTACGCGGATGGTGCGGATTATTTTGCGGGATGAAGACCTGGCCAAGCTCCATGAAAAGAGCGAAAAGGTCGCCGCGGCGTTTGCGGGTCAGATCGACGCAGAAAAAAGCAATGTCAAGCTCAAGGGGCCGATGCCGTGCGCTATCAATCGCATCGCGGGGTATCACCGGGCGCAGATTCTGCTTTTCGCGCCCACCGCCCCGCCGCTTCAGCGGTTGCTGGCCGGCGTGCGGGCACAGAAGGGCATTCTCAGCAGCGACCGGATTGCGGTGGATGTTGATCCGGTCTCGCTGCTTTAGCGCTCGTCCGCTGAAGCGGATCCTACTCGGCTGAATTTTCCTCGGCTAAATTTTCCTCGCGTGCGATCGGCAGCCGCATCGAGAACTTCGATCCCTCGCCCAACTGGCTTTCCACTTCGATGCGTCCCCCGTGCGACTGCACCACGTGCTTTACGATCGACAGGCCCAGCCCCGTCCCGCCCATCTCGCGCGAGCGCGAGCGGTCAACGCGATAAAACCGCTCGAAAATCCGCGGCAGATCTTCCTGGGGAATTCCAATGCCGTTGTCCTCGATGTCGATGGCCACTTCGCCGTTGGCCGTCGCGGTGGAGAGGCGGACCTCGCCGCCCTCGCGGGTGTATTTCACGGCGTTGTCCACCAGATTGAAGAGCGCCCGGTGGAGATAATCCGCATCACCCATGATCGGCGGCAGCGGCTCGGCAAGCTGGACGTGCAGCGTCTGCCGCTTTTTCTGCGCGGCCGGCAGCATCAGCTCGGCCACCTTGCGCGCGGCCGCGTTCACGTCCACGGGCTCGGTTTTGGCCAATGGGGCGGCACTGTCGAGGCGAGAGAGATCGAGCAGGTCATTCACCAGGTTGGTGAGCTGCTCGGTATGCCGGCCAACCGTCTGGAGATATTGCTTGGCCCGCTCGCGATCATCCATGGCCCCATCCAGCAGCGTTTCGATGAATCCCTTGATCACCGTCAGCGGCGTGCGCAGCTCGTGCGAGACATTGGCGACGAATTCCTTGCGCAGCTCCTGATATTGCGTGGCCTCGGTCACGTCGTAAGCGAGAATGGTCACCCCGCCCTGCATGGGCGGGAGGCGGCAGATGGTGATTTCCAGATGGCGCCCATCGATGGGGCCCATTCTGAACTTGCGATCCTGCCCGGGGAGAAAA
>JBGPEF010000439.1:0-5068 GCA_041482675.1 Tepidisphaeraceae bacterium
AAGGGCTTTGATGATTTTGCCACTCGCTGGAAGCCGATCCTGGCCGAGTTTGACAAGGTGAATGTGAATTTCGCCCTCGAGGTGCATCCGACCGAGATCGCCTTCGACACCGCCTCGGCCCAGCGGGCCATCGAAGCGGTGGGGGGGCACAAGCGATTTGGATTCAACTACGACCCATCCCACCTCGGCTATCAGGGCGTCGATTATGTGAAGTTCATCCGCACCTTTAAGGATCGGATATATCACTGCCACATGAAGGATGCCTGGTGGGGCCACGGCGACGGCACCGTCGGCGTCTTCGGCGGGCATGTTTCGTTTGCCGACCCGCGCCGCCAGTGGGATTTCCGCTCGCTCGGCCACGGCGACATCAATTTCGAAGAGATCATCGTCGCCCTCAACGACATCGGCTATCAGGGCCCCCTGAGCGTCGAATGGGAAGACTCCCGCATGGACCGCGAGCACGGCGCCAAAGAAGCGTGTGAGTTTGTGCGGAGGATCGACTTCAAGCCGTCGGCGATTGCGTTTGATGCGCAGTTTGATCGGTGAAGGGCGATTCCGGATCAGAGAATTTCTGAAGCGACGATATCCCGCGTGCTCATGGCGCCGCGACGACTTCGACAGTCATCCGCTTCTTCACTGGATGCTTTCGGCGAAGCATCGCGTCGATGGCATCGAGCGTCTTGGCGTGGTAATAGCGCTCACCGCATTGTGGACACACTTCTGCGAGGACGTTCTCAACCAGATAGAGCTTTCCATCGAGCCAGTGCTGCATGGTCACTCGTCGTTTTTTGAGGCTCTCTCCGCAAAACTCGCATTTGGGTTGGCTAGCTCGTGGCATATACGGTGATTATAACCAAATTTCGGTCGCTGCGGATGCGGCAGATCACGCTGACGCTACGACCATCCAGGGATCGGCCGACAATGCGATGCCTGGCGCCTCGCGGATCCCCGGAGAGCTTCTTGTCAATCTTCCCGGAAAGAATGGCCTTCTCCACATCCTCGCGATTCAGCCCATCGGCTCGCATCTCGTCAATCGCATGGCTCGACAGCAGATACTGTCGGTCAATGATCTTCTGCCGAATTGACTGAAGGGTGGCCATTTCGGTCTGAAGCCTCAGATAATCCTGTCGTTCAAGGGTTGCGAGGAGGTGAATCGACGCAGATTGTCCAGAAAATGCAGCATCAACCGCTCAAATTCATCTTGATGTCCTCCCGCCGTATGCGGCGTGATGTAGCAATTGGGCGTAATCCAAAGCGGATGATCAGCAGGCAGCGGCTCGGGCGTGGTCACATCCAGATACGCCGCGGCGAGGCAATTCGAGCGGAGGGCTGACAAAATTGCCTCCTGATCAACTGTCCCACCCCGGCCAATGTTGTAAAAAATGGCCGTCGGCTTGAGCAATGAGAGTCGATGGGCATTCATGAACTCGCTGGTCGCCGCGCCGCCGGGAAGGATATCCACAACGTGATCCGCCTGGGGCAGATATTTCTCAACCTCCGATTCCGGATACGTCGGGATGGATTCACGCCCGCTCGGCGTGCGGCGAATTGCCATCAGCTTCATTCGCAGCGGCGTCAAAAGCTCGATCAGCCGGCGTGCGATGGCGCCGTACCCAAGGATGAGCGCTGTCTGACCAACTAACAAACGACAATTCGCGCGGATTTCTGAGCTGGGCCAGGCGTGGTCAGTCCTCTGGCGCTCAAATGCATCCGGCAGCCGCCGGGCCAGGGCCATCATCATCGACAGGGCGTGTTCCGCACACGGCTCGTCATAAACCGACGAACTATTTGTCAAAATCGCGCCACGGGAAGTGAGCGCAGCGCGAAGATCAGCCCGGTCATAGCGCTCATACCCCGCGCTGGTGAGATGCACCCACTTTAGGCGCGGCAGGTTGAGAATCGCATCGGGATCGGGCTGACCGAAGGCCACATCCGCCTCGGCCAGTTGCGGATCGGGCGCGCCCGCCGCCAGATTCGTTGACTGTAGCGAGCGGGCGAACAGCAGCCGATGCGGCGCAACCCCCCGCTTGAGCAGCTCCGTGGCCGGCTGCGGGTAGTTCATGTTGTACCAGATGGTCAGATTCGCCATGCCCAGACTCTACCCGCTCATCCTCAATCTTCGAGCCCGTGCGGCCGCCGGTTTGCCCGTTGCCCCTTGTTAATTCTTGTGTTCTAATCCAACCCGCGCACAAAGGGGTTCTGCATGCCGCTCTCCAGCCACGTGTTCCTCCTCGAATCGCTCGAGCCACGCCGGGTTTTCAGCGTCGTCGCGGATGTCGATCCAGCCTTCGGCGACGGCGGCACCACGCCGCTGATTACCGACTTTCGGCCGGACCTGGACAACGATGATCAGATCATCATGCACGTCCAACTCGACGGCAAAGTGATCGTGGCCGGAAGCTTTGGTGAACCCGCCTTCTTCATCAATCGCTACAACCCCGACGGCAGCGCTGATCCCACATTCCATGGTGGCATCCGCGGAATTCCAAGCGTGGAGATGGACTATATCACCGGCGTGCGCGTCCGGACTGATGGAAGCATTTTCCTGGTCGACAACCAACTGGTGCGCCTCGACTCCAGCGGCGAATTCGCCGCCGTGTACGGACCAAAGGATTGGCAGATCAACAACTGGGCAGTCGCTCCCGGCGGCAAAGTCATCATCAGCGACGAGATGAACGGAATCATGCGCTATAACGCGGATGGCAGCCTCGATACCACCTTCAACGGTGGCCAGCCGGTAGATTTGAGCGATTGGGATCGTGTACTGGCGATCGAACCGGCCGCGGATGGAAAAATTGTCGTCCAGTCAGCAACCGGCGATTTCGAGGGTCGTCTCTATGATCAGCTCTTCCGATTAGGCGATGACGGGGCCATCGATGAGAGCTTCAACAACGGCTGGATCGAACAGATGTGGCCGCGTGAAAGCTACCGGTCGATGAAGCTCACCCCCGATGGTTCGATTTTGCTCGCTGGCGGTTCTACTCGGCGCGTCGATGATTTTGTCATCCGCAAGTTTCTTCCAGACGGCACTCCCGACAACTCGTTTGATGGCGATGGTTACGTCCGGACCGATCTTGGTTCGCATTCGGATTACCTCTCCTATGCCATTGCCCAATCCGACGGCGGCGTGTTCGCGATTGGCAGCTTCGACAACACCCACTACGTACAGGTCCATTACCGCCCCGACGGCTCGCTCGAAAGCGAATGGGGGAACGACGGCATGATGTACAGCACGCTTCGCGATGATCTCTATGGCGTGTCCGCCGCCTCCGATGCGGATGGGGGAGTCATCGTCCTCTCCCTCTCCTCGGATTACATGAATAGTGACTGGGGCACGCCTTCGGCCGGGTTCTACCTGACACGCTACATCTTCACCACCGAAATCCCCGCCCCCGAGAAAGAGGACGACCCAACGGCCGATGGCGAGGATGAGCATAATGAAGAAAGTGCTGACATCTCCGTCGACCCCGCCTGGTGGAACTACGACGGCGGCGATGAACAGCGGCAAACGGACGAGTATTCCGATCATTATGTGGACGTAACCAGCGAAGAGGACGACCAACTCGACTGGGAAAACAATTCAGACGCGTGGGAATAGTCACGTTCGCCTCCCGCCTTTGCGGTGCGCCTACAATCCTTCGCCGCCCGCCAAACCGATTTCCCATCGGCGCAATTGACAATGGGTGGGGCTGATCTATACTTTTCGCCCTTCAACGCTTCCGCTGCGCCGACAGCTTTCGCCAGCGCGTGATTGGTGGCGGGGACGAGTGTCGGAGCGGGCGAATAACTTGTCTCCCCGAAGGTTGTAGGCGGCTTGGACGTTGCAGAGAGCCGCATGTCCGGCCGGCTGAAAGTTGCTGGCATAGCTCAGCGGTAGAGCGCCACCTTGGTAAGGTGGAGGTCCAGGGTTCAATCCCCTGTGCCAGCTTTGGATTTTTGACATCAATGGATTTGGTCGATCGCAGATTTGCAGATCGCATCTAGAAACTTGTTTCGGAGGTTCCGCCAATGGCTAAGGGAGTATTCGAACGTAAAAAGCCCCACGTAAACGTAGGCACCATCGGTCACATCGACCATGGCAAAACCACTCTGACGGCCGCCCTCAGCGCCCGCTCCCAGATTAAGTTTGGCACGACCGCCAAGAATTACAAAGACATTGCCAAAGGCGGCATCGATCGTGATGCCACCAAGACGGTCACCATCGCGGCCGCCCACGTGGAATACGAGTCGCCGCAACGCCACTACGCACACGTCGATTGCCCGGGCCACGCCGACTACATTAAGAACATGATCACCGGCGCTGCCCAGATGGACGGCGCAATTCTGGTGGTCAGCGCGGCCGACGGCCCCATGCCCCAGACCCGCGAGCACATCCTGCTGGCCCGCCAGGTGGGCGTGCCCAGGATTGTCGTCTTCCTCAACAAGGTCGATCTGGTCGATGATCCGGAACTGCTCGAACTGGTCGAGCTGGAAATTCGCGAGCTACTCACCAAGTACCAGTTCCCCGGCGACGACACCCCGGTCATCAAAGGCAACGCCAAAGCGGCCATGGAAAACCCCAACGACGCCGCGGCCAACAAGTGCATCGACGAACTGGTCGCCAAGCTGGATGAATACGTTCCCATCCCGCAGCGCGAAGTCGATAAGCCGTTCCTCATGCCCGTCGAAGACGTCTTCAGCATCAAGGGCCGCGGCACCGTCGGCACCGGCCGTATCGAGCGCGGCAAGGTGAAGATCGGCGACACCGTCGAAATCGTCGGCCTGCGCCCGACGGCCAGCACCGTGGTCACCGACGTCGAACAGTTCCAGAAGACACTGCCCGACGGCGGCATCGCCGGCGACAACGTGGGCGTGCTCCTCCGCGGCGTGGATAAAGAAGGCATCGAGCGCGGCCAGGTCCTCGCCCAGCCCAAGTCGATCACCACGCACACCAAGTTCCAGGCCGAGGTCTACATCCTCACCAAGGAAGAGGGCGGGCGTCACACCCCATTCTTCACCGGCTATCGTCCGCAGTTCTATTTCCGCACCACCGACGTGACCGGCGCGGCCAAGCTCCTCGGCGGGGCCG
>JBGPEF010000440.1:0-5057 GCA_041482675.1 Tepidisphaeraceae bacterium
CAAATTCAAACACAACTGCGGCGAAACCGCCGCCTCCGATGCCGGCCTGCGCGCCGCCCGCGGCAAATACGTCATGACCATGGACGCCGACTTGCAGAACGACCCGGCCGACATTCCCAAATTCCTCGAAGCCCTCGCCACCGGCGTCGATTGCGTCTGCGGCACGCGCGTCGCCACACGCTCCAAAGGCGACAACTTCATCCGCGTCGCCTCCAGCCGAATCGCCAACTGGGTCCGCAACAAACTCTCCGACGAAAACATCTCCGACGCCGGCTGCACCTATCGCGCCTTCCGCCGCGAATGCGTCGCCAAACTCAAGCTCTATCGCGGCCTCCACCGCTTCATCCCCACGCTGTTAAAAATGGAGGGCTTCACCGTCGTCGAAATCCCCGTCAGCAACAACCCCCGCCTCCACGGCGAAAGCAAATACGGCGTCTGGAACCGCCTCTTCAAATCCTTCCGCGACCTCCTGGCCATCCGCTGGATGAAATCCCGCATCCTCGGCTACAAAATCGCCCAGGACCTGGATCGCAGCGGCAAAGCCGCAAACACATCCTCACCGCCCCTCCTCCAGACGGCCCAGAGGTGACGCATGGCCGTCGAAACCGTGACAACTCTCCCAACCGCCGGCATCGGTGAACTGGAACGGGGAATTCTGACTCGCGCCAGCAAAATCGGCCTGGCCGCGTTTGGCCTCTCCCTGCTGCTCATCGGCCTCGGCATCCGCACCCTCACGCGGCACGAAGTCTTGGCCGCCTATCCCGCCAAAGAAATGCTTCTCCACGGCCACTGGATCGTCCCGATGTTCGCCGGAATTCCGCGCACGGCCAAAACTCCCGGCATGTACTGGCTCATCGCCGGCTTCATGAAGCTCTTTCACAGCGATTCAGAGTTCGTAGTCCGCCTCCCCTCGGCCCTCTCAGGCGTGGCGACTGCGCTGATGGTCGCATCCTTCGCCGCAAAATTTTATGGCCGGCGAATCGGCATGGTCAGCGGCCTGATGATGCTCACCAGCGCGTACGTGCTGGTTCAGGCCAGGCTGGCAGAATCGGATATGCTTCTGACTGCCCTGGTGTGTGCGGCCATGCTGATTTTCGCGTCGGGACCGGTGGCCGAAATAGAACATCCACCCGCGCCACAAAGAAAATTCACAGAGCAACTCGTCGCCTGGCGTCCTATCACTTTCTATCTGCTCGCCGCCCTCACCTTCCTCCTCAAAGGCTTCGTCGGGCCAATTTTCATCCTCGCCGGTGCCATCACCTATGCCGTCATTCAACGCGACCGGCGCTCCGCCTGGTTTCTCCTCAATCCCCTCGGCGTCCTCTTGTTCCTTGACCTTGTCGCCGCCTGGCCCATCGCGGCTTTGGTGAGCTATCCGCCCATTCTCGAGTCATGGCGATTCGAGCAATTCGGCCGACTCACTGGCGAGCGCGGGAGCGATCCATTTTATTTTTATCTCTACTCCATCCCCGCCTCCCTCCTGCCCTGGACTCCGTTCATGATTCTACCCGCCTGGACCGCCTTGAAAATCGGCCAGCACCGCCGGCCCCTGAATCGATTCTTCATCTGCTGGTTCGTTCCGGGAGTGATCGTCCTCAGCCTCAGCGCATTCAAGCACCAGCATTACGCCTTTCCGCTCCTGCCACCACTGGCGATTCTCGGCGCGGTGGGTTTGCTGCAATATATCGATTACCAGCGCCGCAAAGCCGCGTCTCAGCCCTGGCCGCCCTTGCTCATTCTGCTCTTGGTCGCTCTTTCCATCACCATCATCAGTTTTTACATCAAGATGATCAGGCCCGTCCTGCCGGCTGTCGTGGTGATGATGGGATGGCTGTTCTTCGGTGGCTTCGCGGTCCTCTATGCCGAATACAAAAGAGCCGCCACTCGCGAGCTCTTCTACATTTTCCTGACCGCCTGGGGCATGATCATTTTCGCTGTCATCGGCATCGTCCCCGCCTTCGACGACTACAAACTGGACGCCGACCTGGCCCGCTCCGCCAACGATCGAGTGCCCAACGGCGAGATGATTTACATCATCGACCCCGAGCCCCAAGTTGAGCCGCATTCAGCCTGGTACCTGCGTCAACCCATCCGACGATTCCGCGATGTGAATGATTTTCTTTCCAACGTCCCGGCCCGAAGCGGGCAGACTGTTTATGTCATCACCAATACCCCCCAGAGCAACGCCATGTCCCAGCGCGGCGCTGTCCAAACCATTTTGCGTTGCAAAACCAATCCGGTAACGTCTAAAACGCGCGATCTGATTCTCGTGAGCTATGCCCCAAATCACTGACAGCAACATCATCCTCGACGAACCATCACCCGAGCAGCCAAATCGCTCAATTTTCTGGCCATTCTTCTACCTCGCCCTCGCCTGCTTCATCGCCAAAGCCCATTACTTCAACACCCTGGCGAGTTTTTCCCAAAGCAAACGTCGGCTCGACTGGCTCCAGCAACTCGCCGCCATCACCCAGCGCGACGCCGCCTTCGTGATCCTCTCAGGAATGGCCGCGGCAATCCTACTGGCGCTCACCCGACCTCTAAGCCGTCTCAACAAATCCCTCTACCACCTCATCCACCTCTTCACCCTCCTCTGCCTCATCTATCTCATCATCGCCACCGCCGCCTTCGATTTCCTGCGGTCGTTTCCCACCTGCTCCCTCTGGTATCAGGCCGGCGGATGGCGCGCCCCCCTCTGGGACCTTCTCACAACAAAACTGGAAATCCTCCTCGCCGCGTCAATCGTCGGCTACATCATCCTCGTCGCCATTTGCAACCGCCTCCTCCACCCAAAACGCCTCTGGGCCATTCTCCTCAGCAGCGCCCTTCTCTTCGCCGCCCTCTTCTGCTGGTACCGCTTTGCCAATATTCAGATCGACCACTTCTACCGCAATCGCCACGACATCCGCATCGCCGACAACCCGCACTGGATCCTCCTCCGCTCCGCCGCGCAAACCTGGTCCAACCACCAGTGGGTCCACGACCCCCCCATTTTTCAGCAAGCCGACCTCACCGATTTCGCAATCGCATCCGATCGTCCCGACAAAGGCGCCCCCACCGCCGCCCTAGCCCGCGGCCCCACCAATGTCATCGTCATCTGCCTCGAATCCGTCGCCACCCGCTACCTCAGCCTCTACGGCAGCGAATATCCCACAACTCCCTCCCTCCTCGCCGAATCCCCCCACGCCCTGGTCTTCGACCGCTTCTACTCCCACGTCACCAATTCCGGCAATTCCCTCTTCCCCATGCTCCTGTCCATTTATCCACCCATGAGCTGGCGCGAAGCCGCACTCAGTCATCCCGATTTCCCCGCCACCAGCATCGCCAACATCCTCCACGCCCGCGGCTATCGCACCGCCTTCATCTCCGCCTCCACCACCGAATACGCCAACGGCCAGAAATTCCTCGCCAGCCGCGGCTTCGATCTGATTGAGGATTACCGCGACTCCGGCTGCACCCCCCTCTCCGACTGGGGCGTCGCCGACCGCTGCATGATCGACATGATGCTCCGCTTCATCGACCAGCCGGCACCAAAACAGCCCTTCTTCATCTTCGGCTGGTCCAACCAGACCCACTGGCCCTACGAACCATCCCCCGACCAGACCGAAATCGATTTTCTCAAGGACGATAAATCCTACGGCAACATGAGCTGGGACCTGGGCCGTTATCTCAATGCACTTCACGAGGCCGATGCCCAGATCGGCCGCCTGATATCCGAGCTGCGTCGGAGAAACCTGGCCGACAGCACGCTTCTCATCATCACCGGCGACCACGGCGAAGGCATGGGCAAGCCCCATCCCTTTTACGGCCACAGCGGCAAGCTCTATCAGGAGGATGTGAACGTCCCCCTGATCATCTGGAGCCCCTCCCTCTTCAAATCACCCTCGCGATCAGATGTCATCGGCGCGCACGTCGATCTTTCGCCGACCATCCTCGATTTTCTCAACCTCCCCCTTCCCCCCTCGTGGCAGGGACACAGCCTGATGAGTCCCGATCATCCCCGCCGCGCCTATTTTTACGGCAGTGCCGACGAATACCTTCTGGGCGTCCGCGACGGCCCTCTCAAATACATCCTCAACACCACCCGCGACAGCGATGAGCTCTACGATCTTTCAGCCGATCCCACCGAACAAAACAACCTCGCCCACAATCGTCCCGACCAAACCAATCGCCTCCGCCAGCGAACCGCCGCGTGGCTCCGGAGCCAGATGGATCGCCCCGAGTGATTCCTGTTGACAGTCCCCCGCGGCGCCCGCATAGTTACTTCGCTTGCGCCGCCTCGCATCCATCCTCCTGATCCTCGCCTTCCTCGGCATCGGAACCGGTGCCATCGAGTACTGGCACAACCTCGATCGCCAGACAACATCCCACGACGAAGCCAATTGCCCCACCCACGCCATCCTTCGCGCCCCGATGCTTCTGAGCACCTGCGCGCCCCTTGACTGCTGCATCGACGTACAAATTGATCGCCTGATCATCCTCTCCCCCTCGCTGCTCTCGCAAGCCGCCCCAACCCGAATCGACTGCCGCGGCCCACCCACCTGCTGATCTCCATCTCGTTCCCCTTTCATTCCAAATCCGATCAGCAGGAGATCCAATGTCTCGATATAGCCCCACCCGGGGCCTGATGGCGTTGGCGCTGCTCGCCACCGCCGCCATTGCTCAACAACCCAAGACGCCCGATGAGCGCATGGACCAATTCGAGCGCCGGCTCAATGAGCTGGAGCGAAAATATCAGGCCGATATCAAAGCTCGTGATGAAGAAATTGCCCGCCTCAAATCGCAATTACAAAGACAGCCCTCGCCCACAACTCAACCGGCCGAAAAATCCACCCAGGACCTCATCAACGAAATCGAAGGCCGCCCCACCGCCACCAGCGCAGCCCCAACTCCCCCCATCACCCGCACCCCCGTCAGTTTCAACCCCGACCTCGCCGTCGTCAGCGATTTCGTCGGCAACATTTCCACCCTCAACTCCAACAAGGCCCGCAACCGCTTCGACATCCGCGCTGTGGAGCTCGACCTCCGCGCTGCCGTCGATCCCCGCGCTGACGCCG
>JBGPEF010000441.1:0-5054 GCA_041482675.1 Tepidisphaeraceae bacterium
CACATATCCGGCCGTAATCTCGATCGTCTTCTCCTTCGCATCTCCGCCCTCGAACGAAATCTTCTCCACCACCCGCTCCAGAATCGTATAGAGCCGCCGCGCCCCAATGTTCTGTGTCCGCCGGTTCAGGTCATAGGCGATCTGCGCCATCGCATCGATCGCATCCTCGGTAAACTCCACCTCCACGCCCTCGGTGGCCATCAGCGCCACCTGCTGCTTGATCAGCGAATTCTGCGGCTCGTGGAGGATCCGCACAAAATCGTCCTTGGTCAGATCCTGCAACTCCACGCGAATCGGAAACCGTCCCTGTAGCTCCGGCATCAGGTCCGAAGGCTTGCTTGAATAAAACGCCCCGGCCGCGATGAACAGAATAAAATCGGTTTTCACAATCCCATACCGCGTCGTCACCGCGCTTCCCTCGACGATCGGCAACAAATCCCGCTGCACGCCCTGGCGGCTGACATCCGGGCCATGCTTGCTGTCGGTGCCGGCGATCTTGTCCAGCTCATCGAGAAACACGATCCCCGACTGCTCCACCCGCTCGATGGCCGTGCGATGAATTTTTTCCTTATCGACCAGCTTCTCCGCCTCCTGCGCAAACAACACCTTTCGCGCATCCTTCACCGCCATCCTTCGCGTCTCGCGCTTGCTGGGCAGCATTTTTTCCACCATCGACTGAAACTCGACATCCATCTCCATCCCCGCCTGCCCGAAGACGCCGATGGCCGTCGATCTCTCCTCAATGGCAATCTCCAGCGGCCGATCTTCCAGCGTCCCGGATCGCAACTGCTCGCGCAATTTCTCCCTGGTGCGATTTTTCTTCCCCGGATTCCCCGCCTCATCCTCTTCCTGTGTCGCCGAAACTTCCGGCCGGGGCAGCAGATAATCGAGCAAGCGCTCCTCCACCTGCGCATCCGCCGCCTCTTTGACGGATTCGGTCATCTCCCCGCGCACCATATTGATTGATGAGTCGAGCAAATCCCGGATCATCGAATCCACATCCCGCCCGTGATACCCCACCTCGGTGAACTTCGTGGCTTCGACTTTGATAAACGGCGAGCCCGTCAGATTCGCCAGCCGCCGGGCAATCTCGGTCTTGCCGACTCCGGTGGGCCCGATCATCAGGATGTTTTTCGGCGCAACATCCTTCCGCATCTCTTCGGGAAGCTGCTGCCTCCGCCACCGATTGCGCACCGCGACGGCCACCGCTCGCTTCGCATCGGCCTGGCCGACAATGTATTTGTCGAGCTCGGCGACGATCTGTTTTGGCGTCAAAGTCTGCATGGTATCAGTATACGGCGGTGAAGCTCAGTTCAAATTCGGCCGCGCACCGATATTGGATTGAGCTGAGTGCACAGTATTCAGATCTTGCACCAATTGTTCGACGTCCGGCGTCACTTCCTTTTCAAGCGGGAAGCATCGCTCACCGTTTTGCGTGTCAATCACCACCCAGGGAATGTTTCGCCGTCTCAGCACACCGATCAGCAGAATTATTCCCACCACCAGCATAAAGAATCCCACAATGCGCAGCGACTCGATCCACTCCCAAGCTTTTACTCCAAGAAAACTGGCTGCCCTGGGAAGCTGCGGCCCCGCAACCCCAAGCAAGCCTAGAACAGTCCCCACCACCGGGTGCTTGAACGACGTGCGCGGTTCAATTCGTATCGTCTTCATAGACGCGCGACGTACGCTGCCAAGGACCACACCACTCTCAACAACATGAAGGATGTGCTCATTGAAAATCAACGGCCCTACACGCACGTAACTGGCATCCAACTCGATTGGGGGTGAACTAATTTCCACGCAACGCTCCCCTGCATATTTCAATCCCGCCGCGACTCTCCCGCCGCCTCCTGCTCCGGCCCCTTTGGCACAAAATCAAACTTATACGCCTCGCCCAACTGCCTTCGGGTCATATGAATCATCTCCTGCACATGCCCCCGAAAATGGGCGATCGAATCCAGAATCGCGGCCAGCACGTTGGTTTCGAATCCCTGAATCCGCCGCGGCTCGCCGAGCCTCTCCAGCGGAAATTTCTCCATCACCCCATCCGCCTCGCGCACCGCGGACCTGAGCATCGATAAGATATTCCCCTTGGGCAACTCCGAGCGATCCGCAAACTCCTCCGGCCGATTCCGAACATCCCGGGCCCCGCCGACCCCGGCGACGATCCACTGCCGGATATTCCCGGCCAAATGCAGCATCAGATTCGCCACGCTGTTCTGTTGCCGCGTCGGCCGCCACCAGACCTGTTCCTCATTGAGTTGTCTCACGCAATGTTCGACCTTCCGCATTCCTTCGGCGAGACAATCCCGCGCCGCCGCGATAAAAAGTGCTCCGCTATTGTTTTCACTCATATTTTCTGCCTGCTCCAGGTCGTTTGCCTTCGACTCGATGGCTCAACACGCGCTCAAAACTCTCGCCTACACCGTCTCCACCTTGATATTCGTATTCGTATAAATGCAGATCTCCCCGGTGATCTTCAGGGCCGCTTCGACGATCTCCTTCGCCGGCAACTGAGAGTGTTGCAACAGGGCCTTGGCCGCGGCGGCTGCGTAGGGGCCGCCTGAGCCGATGCCGATCACGCCGTCCGTCGGCTCGATCACATCGCCGGCGCCGCTGATGATCAAACTGGCGGACTTATCGGCCACCGCCAGCATCGCTTCCAGCCTTCGCAGCACGCGATCCGTACGCCAGTCCTTGGCCAATTCGATGGCCGCCCGGCGCGTATTATCTGGAAACTCGCTCAATTTCTTTTCGAATCGCTCCAGCAGCGCGAACGCATCGGCCGCCGATCCGGCAAAGCCGGCCAGCACTTTTCCATTCGCCAGCCGGCGAATTTTCACGGCATCCTGCTTGGCGACGACGTTTCCGAGGGTCACCTGGCCATCGCCGCCAAGGGCCACCTGCCCGTCGCGCCGCACACTGAGGATCGTCGTCGATTTCGCCGCTCGCATGGCCATGCGGATTCTCCAGACTGCAAAAGATTCACTACGTTACGCATCGGCCGCTACACTGACAACTCAATGCTGGCGGGCATCCCCTTTGTCTTTCTCTCCAGTCTCTCACTCATGATCGCCGGCGTTCTCGCGCTCCTCGTTCTCATCATCGCCCTTTTCCGCCGGCCGGACATGCCACGCGCTTCGCAACTGCTCATCCTCCTGGGCCTCCTGTTGCTTACTCTCGCCGCGGGGCAGCTTTCTTACCTTCAGGCAGACCCTCAGCAAATCGTCGTCATGGTCGATCTCTCCCCCAGCACTCGCACCGCCCAATATCGCGACGCCAAATTCCTTCAGCAGCGCATCCGCACGCTCCTCGGCCAAACACCGCACCGCATCCTCTATTTTTCTGACGACACCCGCTCGCAGATTGCTCCATCCGATTCTCTGGCCGACCTCCCGTCGCAAAAAACCATTTTCAATCCTCCCGCCGCCGCCGCCATCCTGCTTTTTTCCGATGTCCGCTTCGATCTCCCCCCGGCCGCCCCGCCCACCTTCATTGCCGTCGATCCTCTGCTCGACAATCCGCCGGATGCCGCGATCAAGCAGTTGGAAATCAAAAATCAAATTCTTTCGATGGCGATCTCCAACACCTCTGACAGAATTCGCAATCTTCAATCCCCCACCCCTCGTCCCATTCCTCCCGGTGCTTACATCCTCACCGATCCACTCCCTCAAAACGTCTCACTCATCACCGCAAGATTAAATCCCGCCGACTCCTGGCCCGAAAACGACCAGCTTACCATTCGCATCCCACGACCCATCCTCTCGGAGCGTTGGTGGATCGGCGCGAATCCTCCGCCCAATTTCAAATCAATCGAACCGCAGAATCTGCCCACCGATTCTTCCGCCTATCTCGCCCCCTCCATCATCATCCTCAACAACATCCCAGCCTCTGCGTTCTCGCAGACCCAGCTCGACCGCCTCGAACAATACACCCGCGACCTGGGCGGCTCGCTGGTCCTCATCGGCGGCGAGCGCGCCTTCGCGGCCGGCGGCTACACCGGCACCACACTCGACTCCCTCTCGCCCCTCTCCAGCTCACCGCCAACTCCGACGATTCACTGGCTCCTGCTGGCCGACTCCAGCGGCTCGATGTCGGCCAGTGTCGGCACGACGACGCGCTTTGAACTCGCCAGACAATCGCTGGCCGCTCTCCTCCCCCATCTCCCCCCCGAAGATCCCGTGAGCATCGGCAGT
Organism: Tepidisphaeraceae bacterium; assembly: GCA_041482675.1. Taxonomy (GTDB): domain Bacteria; phylum Planctomycetota; class Phycisphaerae; order Tepidisphaerales; family Tepidisphaeraceae; genus JBGPEF01. The sequence continues at coordinate 4,200 of JBGPEF010000441.1, forward strand.
TTCGCTGAAAATCTCCGCTGGTGGTCCACCGGAAAAAGCGCCAAAGAAACCGCGAAAATTTCTTTCCCGCAAATTCTCCCCACCGGCCCCACCAACCTCGAACCCGCGCTGATCAAAATTATCTCCGAATCGCAGCCAGGAATGCCCAAAGAACTCCTCATTCTCACCGACGCCGATACCAAAATCGAAAACCCTGCCGCTCTCGAAACCGGCCTCAAACTAAAACAAATCCGCCTCCACGTCTTGGTCATCGGTCAGGAAACCGGCTCTGCACTCCCCATTCTCAAACAACTCTCCAATTCCACCGGCGGCCAAATCCTCACCGAACTCTCGCCGCAGCACTGGACGGCCGCCACACAGAAACTATTTTCCATGATCTCCCCCAACCGTCTCGTTGCTGATCCAACTGAAATTCACTTCATCGACGCCCTCAAATCACTCCCCGCGCGGGAGGTGAGTTCCTGGAATCGCACCTGGCTCAAAAAAGACGCCACACTTCTGGCCGAATCCAGCAGCACCGACAAATCACCTCTCGCCGCCCAATGGAATTTCGGCTCCGGAACCGTCGCCGCCTTTTCATTCCCCGCCAACGCCACTGAAGTCGAAATCCTCTCCAAACTCATCGCACAGCTTCCCCGAGATCCTCGCTTCCAAATCACCTGGAGCCAGGGCCCCACTCTGCAAGTCCGCATCGACGCCACCGATGGCAATACCTATCTCAACAACCAGCAGCTCACGCTCACCCTCCTGGACGATTCCTCGAATCCAAAACGCGAAATCAAAGCCATTCCCCAAACCTCGCCCGGCCGCTACGAAATCTCGCTGCCCGCCCCCACCGCGCCGACTTTCGCCTCC
>JBGPEF010000442.1:0-5037 GCA_041482675.1 Tepidisphaeraceae bacterium
CCCCTTACCCCATATGCCTGATCATCTCCCCCGTAAACTCCGAGCACTTGATCTCCCTCGCCCCCTCCATCTGCCGCGCGAAATCATACGTCACCGTCTTCGCCCGAATTGCCGCTTCCAACCCCTTCAGTATCAAAGTCGCCGCCTCGCCCCACCCCATGTACTCCAGCATCATCACCCCCGACAAAATCACCGACCCCGGATTCACCTTGTCCTGATTGGCATATTTCGGCGCGGTCCCGTGCGTCGCCTCGAACACGGCATGGCCCGATACATAGTTGATGTTCCCGCCCGGCGCAATCCCAATCCCGCCCACCTGCGCCGCCAGCGCATCGCTCAGATAATCTCCATTCAAATTCGGCGTCGCGATCACGTCAAAATCCTCCGGCCGGGTCAGCACCTGCTGGAGCGTGATGTCCGCGATCGCATCCTTGATCACGATCCCCTGCGGCAGTTTCACCCATGGGCCGCCGTCGATCTCCACGCCGCCAAACTCGCGCTTCGCCAGCCCATAACCCCAGTCGCGGAAGGCGCCCTCCGTGAACTTCATGATGTTCCCCTTGTGCACCAGCGTCACGCTCTTGCGCTTGTGGGTGATGGCGTATTCGATGGCCGAGCGGATCAATCGTTCCGAGCCCACCCGGCTGATCGGCTTGAATCCGATCCCCACTTCCACCTTTCCCCCGTTCTTCCCCCCGGCCGCATGTTGCCAGCTCGCCACCGCGCCTTCGGTGCCGAAGCGCACCTTCTTGAAATCCTTGGGAAACTCCCTGCTCATGAAATCCAGGATCTTCTGCGCCTCCGGCGATCCACCGGCGTACTCAATCCCGGCATAGATGTCCTCCGTGTTCTCGCGGAAGATCACCATCTCCACCTTCTCCGGCCGCTTCACCGGCGAAGGCACGCCCGTGAAGTACCGCACCGGCCGCAGGCACACATACAGATCGAGCATCTGCCGCAGCGCCACGTTCAGCGACCGAATCCCTCCCCCCACCGGCGTCGTCAGCGGTCCCTTGATCCCAACCAGATAGGTCCGGAACGCCTCGACGGTGTCATCCGGCAGCCAGTTGTCGAACTTGTTCTTCGACTTCTCCCCCGCATAGACCTCCATCCACGCGATCTTCCGCCGCCCGCCGTAGGCCTTTTGCACGGCCGCATCGAACACCCGCTGGCTCGCCCGCCAGATATCCGGGCCGGTTCCATCCCCCTCGATGAAGGGGATGATCGGATGATCGGGCACGGTGAGCTTGCCTTGCGAGATGGAGATAGCCTGTCCACCGGCCGGTGGGGTGACATCTTTGAAGCTGGGCATGTGAGAATCCTCGTGAAACCCGGTGCAATTCCGCGCTGAAGTCCAGTGGGAGGTGGCAAGCTAGAGGTAGAGCAAGGGGATGTCAATTGCGGCCCCCCGGCCGCAAGTTTTCCGGGGATGGGGCTGGATTTGGCCCAATTCGGTTGCTATTCTCCGGCTTCGTTTCTCAGGGCTCTCGTCAATCCAATTGTCGCTTGCTCCCTGACTTACTGGGCCGGTTTCCAGGCCGGCCTCCCGGGCTTTGTTTTTGTTGTTGACCGTTTTGGGGCTTATATCATGAGACGTTTCGTTCTTCCGAACGTGATCGAGTTGTCGATTCTCGCCACGCTGGCCGTTCTGGCCGCCACCATCGTGGCCGCCCTTACCCAGCCGCAGGTGGCCATCGTGGTGGTCGGTTTTCCGATCGTGCTGCTGGCGATGTTGATGGGCGCGCGCCGAACCGGCCAACTGGACTCGGCCTCCCGCACCCTCGCCACCGCCGCCCCGAAAGCCGAACAATCGGCCTGAACCCCCCTTTCCTCAAATTAAAGAGATGCTGCGGGCCGAAGCTCGCAGCATCCTTGTTTTCAAAATCTAAGGCGCCGCTGCGACTTAGTAGCAGAACTCCCAGTGGGAGTAGAGCACGCAGTCGCCGCCATCCTTGAACTTGGGCTCGGGATGTCCCTTGTCGTCGAAGTGGACGCCCACCGCATCCTTCACGATGTGGCCGTCCTTCTCATAGAAGGCATCCCAGTCGCCTTTGATCTGCTTGACATAGACATGGTACTTGCCGGGCGGCAGGCCGGTCTCCGCGCCTTTGCGATCGATGTCGATCAACCCAACCACCGCGCCCTGCGCGTAGTCCTGCATGGTCTTGCCGCCGATGTGCGCCGGGACGAATCGGACCACATCCGATCCCTTGCCGTATCTCTTCTCCACAGCGCGGTCCTTCTCCAGGTTGGCCTTGCCCGCTGCGTCGGCGATCTCATTGCCGCTGGGCCGGCGGTTGTCGGCCGCCCTGTCATCCTTCTTGTCCTTCTTGTCCTTGACCGCCGCCGACAATGGCGGGAGGGCCAAGCTCAAAACCATCAAAAATGCCAGAAATCGTGTCATACATCATCTCCTGCAAAAGACCTTCGGAAACCCTCCGAGGATGCAAAACACGAGCCACCCAGACGCACGAAGAGCCCGGAAGCGGGATGCGCTTCCGGGCTCGGATTGGTTTCTTACAATCGCTTAGAACGAGAACTTAAACCACCCATAGCGGATGCGCGTGCCCGCATCCATGAACCTGGGTTTGGACTCGCCCTCGAGGCCGCCCTCACACTCGTCCGCCTGAGCAACCGGTTTATCATCCTGGCAGAAGAAGGCCTGCCAGTGATTCCCGTGCTTCCGGATATAGACACGATAGACGCCCGGCTCCAGCTCTTTCGTGGCCTTGGTAAGCTCGAGCTTGCCAAGGATCATGCCGTGTTCGATCTCTTCGCGATTGGTCCCTATGTCGCAGGGCACAAACGTGGCGGTCTTGCCGTTGGCGTAGGTGTGAGTGACGGAACGTTCCTTCACGAAAATGACCTTATCGCCCGCCTTGGCTATGGCCGCCTTGCCAGGAGGATCCTTCATGTCCTTCTTGGCCGCCATCGCCGCGGGGACGCCCGCGATCACCAACAACGTAAATACTGCTAAAGCCCATCGCATAGTACAACTCCTTCAAAACGGTTTTCCGAGTTTCCGATCCACCACCGTGATGGTTCGGATTGATTTCACTCCGTTATTTACAGTGCCCCATGTTGAGCGGCGTATCCTACAGCCCGCTCGATGGAATTCCAGACCCGCCAGGCAGGCTCGAGGTTAGTTGGCCGCCGCGTCCGGATAATTCCATGGTTGCCGGCCCGCTCGCTTAAAGCCTGAGACAGCGGTTGGTTATGTCAACACATCTGCCCGACGTGCGGCAACACATTGCCGGCATTTCATTTTTATCGGCAAGGGAGGTGGGTTTTCTTCCCTACTGGTCTTTGGGCGGCAATTTCCCGACAAGCCGGCCCAGGAGCTTCTTGGCGTAGATGATATGGCGCTCGCGGACATCGGCCTCGGGGGCATCCTCCTCGAATCCCAGGTCGGGGGCTTTGAGGACCAGCTTTCCTTCGTCGGGCTTGAGGATGATGTAGGCCAGGGCCTTGGTGAGTTTCTCTTTGGGAATGTCGCGCTTGAGGCGGTCGAAGACGACATACGGCACCTCGGCCTCGAAGAGCCCGCGGCCGAGGTCGGCGAAGGTGCAGAGGCACATCCAGTTGCGGATTTGCTGGACGAAGTCCTTCTCCTGGCCGGAAACCCAGTTGTCCAGCTTCTCGGCGAACTGGTCGAGCTCTTTTTTGGAGTCATCGTCGAGATTGGAGAGATCCTGGGCCAGCGGCGTGACGAAGCCGGAATCGACCTCGGCGTCTTCGTAAGTGATGGAGGCGATTTCTTTGTCGGTGATGGCTTGCCAGGGTTCTTTTTCCTTGGCGGGGGCGGAAGTCGGTTTGTCTTTTGGATGATCGGGGGAATGATCGGCGGCGATGAGGCAGAGCAGGGAGAGGATGAGGAGGAGGCGGGGCATGATGGGGGGGATTCTAACATGGCGGGGGTGAGGGGAGGGAAATGGGTTCGATTTGCACTGGGGGATGTTGGTGGTTTGTGGGGGGTGGTTTGTAGTGCCGGGAGGGATTGGGGAGGGGAAAAAAGTATTTTGAGGGGATTGTGGGGGCGGTTTTTTGTAAAATTCGTTCCGAAGGGGATTTGCGGGAGGGGCGAGGCAATGAATTGATAAGAAAGCGCCCCCAAACCAACCCCAAAGCGCCCCCAGAATCTCCCCAGTATCGCCCCATAGTGCCTCCTGAATCGCGCCGGAGCCGCCCCCAGAATCACCCCATGAATAGAAGCGTCCCCAGAGGTCGAAAGGCACGTGGGAGGGCAAGCGATGAAACGTGATACGTAGAACGTGATGGCGGAGGGCGGGGAATCTACCGGGGTACGGATGGGTGGGTGAGAACGGAGCATTTTGACTTACCCCCTTTCGGTCACGGGCGAATACAATGTCCGGCAGAGCCGGACCTACGGTTTCGGATTCGGCATGGTTTATATCATACGGTTAGGGCATTGTCAAGTATGTTCGGCCGGTTTTTGGGGGTTTTTTTGAATTTCGCGACTTAGCGCATGTTAGTCTGGAGCGGCAGTTGAGGGCCGAGAATGCTATCGTAGCGGTTGGTGGGGACGTGTTTTCGCCAACTGATCTCAGGCATTTGGATTTTGGTGGTGTAGATGTTGTCGCGGTTGTAACCGACGAAGGGGTTGTTGGACCAGGCGACATGGCCATCGTTGTAGAGGACGTTCTGGCCTTTGCTTCTGTGGTTGCGGCTGTTCATCATCTGCATGTCGGCCTGCGGGGCGTTTGGATTGGTGGTCCTCCAGCGGTCGATGCCGTCGTTGCGGTCGGCGGCGAGCGCATTTTCAGAGGGGCCATGGGGAGCGGGGCGATAATCCATCTCTCGGTCAAATTCGTTGCGCTTCTGCACGAACGGAAAAGCAAAGCAATAGCTGAGGCTCCAACTGTAAGGCGTTTGGTCGCTGAAATTGAAACGGTCAGTTGGGGGAACTTCAAGGAGCGTGATGGGATCGAGGACTAAGTCCCGCTTCTGGTCGCTCGAGGGACAAAGGAAGACGTCGAGCGAAAGCATCTTGTAATGAACGAGCAGGTAGATGGATGC
>JBGPEF010000443.1:0-5037 GCA_041482675.1 Tepidisphaeraceae bacterium
ACAAGGAGTATTTGAACCAGTACGTTGCCATCTTCGAGTGGTCACACAATCTCAAGCACGCCGTCGCTCAGTTTCTGCGGGCGCTGCTGGGAGCGGGCACCGAGGCGGCGACATGAGCCGAACGTCGAACGAGGAGGGGATGAGATCCAGAAATGGCTTCGTTTTGTAGCGCGAGAATGGCTGGGAGGTGAGCGCAGACCTTGGGCGGGACGCCCAAGCCACGAATGGGCGGGGAGCTTTGGGTGCGGCGAAGCTGGGGTCCGGCGGGGCCGGACGTGCATTGCATAAAACACCTCCCTCTATATATCCCCCTCTTGTTGCGCGAATGGGCAGGTTTTGAGTTGGGTGGCGCAACGGGTTTTGCGGATTTGTAAGAGGAAGTGGGGAATAATTTTTTTGAAAAAGTCATATGGGCAACGGTCAGGCGCAACACGGAAAGGACGGCGGCTGAAGCCGCCCCTACGAGAGGGAGGCGTGAGGGAGTGGGTCAGCGGGCGACGCCGGTGGTGCAGGCGCAGTAGTGGGCGACGACGTGGAGTTCCTGGAGGGAGTTGCGGGCGCGGGTGGCGGCGGCGAAGAGGGGATCGGTGGGGGGGAAGCCGAGGGATTGCATGCGCGAGCAGAGGCGGCCCATGTAGCGGAGGTCGCGGGCGAGGCGGTCGCGGAGGTCGGCGGCCTGGCGCGGGGTGAGGGAGCGGGAATCCATGGGGGGGATGGTAGCGAGAGTTTTGCGGAAGTGGGGGAGCAAGAAATGGGGTTTGATTGGTGAATAACAGACGGGAGGGAGATGGGGGGTGGGGGTGGAGGGGAATGATGGTGGAAGCAGGGTCGGGGGGGGAGTGGTCGAAGGAGCGGAGGTGGGTAGTGCCGACCCTACTGAGGGTGATCGTCGCGAACGGAAGGACACGGGCATCCGAGTTCTTCTACCCGGAGCTGCCCATGCCACCCAGCGCAAGAGCATAGAGGGGGTACTACACGGCTGGCCGATTTGCGCATTGCTTGACGGGGTTCGATGGGGCATTTACGCTCCGGTCGATGCTGAAGCGCACGCCGTTTTATGAGTTTCATGTGGGCGCGGGCGCGAAGCTTGTCGATTTCGCGGGGTGGGAGATGCCGCTGCTGTATCGCTCGATCGTGGAGGAGCACGAGCAGACGCGGAAGTCGGGGTCGCTGTTTGATGTGTCGCACATGGGGCGGCTGGCGTTTTCGGGGCGGGAGGCACAGGCGTTTTTGAATCGGGTGCTGACGCGGAATGTGTCGGAGCAGGTGGTGGGGCAGTCGAAGTATTCGCTGGTGTGCAATGAGAGTGGGGGGATCCTGGATGATGTGATCGTGTCGCGGGATGTGAAGAACTGGATGATGGTTTGCAATGCCAGCAACCGGGCCAAGCTGGTGAAATATTTTGGGGAGGTGCGGCGGTCGACGGGGCTGGACTTTGACATGGCCGACAATACAGAGGCGAGCGGGATGGTGGCGTTGCAGGGGCCGAAGGTGATCGACCGGCTGAGCGAGGTGCTGCCGATCGATCTGCGGGCGATCAAGCGATATCACTTTGAGGCGGCGAATGCGGTGTTTTTCAAGATGACGGTTTTTCGGTCGGGATATACGGGGGAGGATGGGGTGGAGGTGGTTTTGCCGGCGAAGATGGCGGGGATGGCGATCAAGATGCTGGCGGGGGCGGGCACCAAAGAGGATTCGACGATCAAACCGGCCGGGCTGGGGGCGCGGGATACGCTGCGGATGGAGGCGGCGATGCCGCTGTATGGGCATGAGCTGAATGAGACGAGCGATCCGCTCTCGGCGGGGCTGGGGTGGGCGGTGGATCTGACGAAGGATTTTGTGGGGGCGGTGGCGCTGCGGGAGATTCAGCAGGGGGGTTTGAAGCGGAAGCTGGTGGGATTGGAATTGGAGGGGAAGCGAATTGCGCGGCAGGGGACGGCGGTGAAAATCGATGAGAAGACAGTGGGGGAGGTGAGCAGCGGGACGCTCTCGCCGACGCTGGGGAAGTCGATTGCGATGGCGTATGTGGATGCGAATCACGCGGCGGAGGGGACGCAGTTGATGGCCGACTTGAAAGGGATGAACAACCCCGCGAAGATCGTGAAGCTGCCGTTTTATAAGCGGGCGAAATAGATTCTGCAGCGGGCTTTTTGGCCTGCGTGAATTGCAGGCTGAAAGCCTGCACTACGATGGATTCAAACTATGTCTGCTCCCACCGATCGGAAATATCTGGAGACGCACGAGTGGCATCAGGCGGCGGGGGATACGGTGACGATTGGGATCACGCAGTTCGCGGCCGATGAGCTGACGGATATTACGTTCGTGCAATTGCCGAAGGTGGGGGCGAAGGTGGAGGCGAACAAGCGGTTTGGGGAGATCGAGTCGGTGAAGGCGACGAGTGATTTGTATAGCGGGGTGTCGGGGGCGGTGACGGCGGTGAATGGGGCGCTGTCGGATAATCCGGGGCTGGTGAATAAGGACCCGTATGGGGAGGCGTGGATGATCAGGGTGAAGATTTCGGATGCGAAGGAGATGGAGAAGTTGTTGGGGGTGGAGGAGTATTTGAAGCGGGCGGGGAAATAGGCGGGGGTACGGTTGGGGGAAATAGTTAAACAGGAAGGCACCAAGGCTTAGCGCGGCGTAGCCGCAACCAAAATGACGAATGACGAATGACGAATGACGAAGATACGCATCGATGAGTACATCGATGCGTGGCGGACAAGAATGTCCGCCCCACCGCCCCTCACCCTGCCCTCTCCCCGGAATACCGGGGCGAGGGGAGAGCTCGTTGGCGGCCTCTAAAGGTCATGCGAAAAACAAGAAGTTGAACGTCAGTAGTACGAAGGCACGCCTGGCGGGGGACGCGATTTGGGGGAGGGGCGCGTGGGTTTTCGTTTTTATTCAGGAGAGAGATGTGTTTTGGGTCAGCCGGGGAGGATGAAGCGGACGGGGGAGAGGTGGGATTCGTGGGGGGTGTTGGAGGCGACGTGGAAGCCGGGGAGGAGGCTGCCGCTGGACCATTGGCCGTCAGCGCGGAGGGCGATGAGGGCGCATTGCTGGGTTTTGTTGAGTTCGTAGCTGCCGCGGATGCGTTGGAGGACGCGGCGGATGGCTTCGTGGGGAGGGTCGCCGGTGCGCATGCGTTCGACGACGAGGAAGGTGGCGCAGACGCCCATCATGAGCTCGCCGGTGCCGGTGGCGACGGCTGCGCCGACGGTGGGATCGACGTAGAGGCCAGCGCCGATGATGGGGGAGTCGCCGACGCGGCCGGGGACTTTGAAGGCGAGGCCGCTGGTGGAGCAAGCGCCGGCGAGTGCGCCGGCGGAGTCGATGGCGAGGACGCCGACGGTGTCGTGGGATTGGGATTTTTTGCGGCGGAGTTGTGCGGAGACTTTGGATTGTGCGGCGGCTGAGGCCGCCCCTGCGGACATGGCGGGGTGGGCGTGGCTGCGGTGGAAGTTGTGATTTGCCGGATCGGATTTCCACTTTTTCCACCAGTTGCGGGCCTGGGGGGTGAGGAGGGTTTGTTTTTTGAAGCCGTTGGCGGCGGCGAATTTTTCAGCGCCCTGGCCGACGAGGAGCTTGTGGGAGGTTTTTTCCATGACTTTTCGCGCGATGGAGACGGGGTGGGCGTAGTTGCGGATGGCGGCGACGCCGGCAGATTGTTTTGGGCTGAGCATGATGCAGCCGTCGAGGGTGATGTGGCCGTCGGCGTCGGGGGTGCCGCCGATGCCGACGCTGTCGACGCTGGGGTCGGATTCGACGGCGATGCAGGCTTGTTCGACGGCGTCGATGGATTTGCCGCCGCGGGCGAGGAGCGGCCAGGCGGCGGCGTTGGCGATTTGGCCGAAGGACCAGGTGGAGAGGAGGATCGGTCGTAGATTTGATTTGCCCATGAGGTGCGGCATTGTCGGAGCAGAGGCTGTGGTCGGCAAGCCGGCAATTTGAGGTGGCGCAGGACGGCCACTAGAATGCCTCGCTCGATGGATTACGTGCAAATTACAGCAAGGCAGCGGGAGGAGATGCTCAAGGCGGTGGGGGCGGCGCGGATTGATGATCTGCTGAAACAGGTGCCGGGTGAATTCCGGCTGAGCGAGCCGCTGGATATTCCGGGGCCGATGGATGAGGTGACGCTGCGGGCGCACCTGGCGGAGCTGGCGGGGCAGAATCAATCGACGGAGGAGCAGGTTTGTTTTCTGGGGGCGGGATCTTATGACCATTTTATTCCGACGGTGGTGGATCACCTGGCGATGAAGGGGGAGTTTTTGACGGCTTATACGCCGTATCAGGCGGAGGCTTCGCAGGGATCGCTTCAGGCGTTTTTTGAATTTCAGACGATGGTGTGCCAGCTCACGGGGATGGAGGTGAGCAATGCGTCGCTGTATGAGGGGGCGACGTCGCTGGCCGAGGCGGCGATGATGGCGCTGAACGTGACGGGCAAGCGGATCGTGCTGGTGAGCCAGGGGGTGCATCCGCATTATCGGCAGGTGCTGAAGACGTATCTGTCGGATTTGCCGGCCGAATATCGGGAGATTCCGCTGAAGAATGGGGTGACGGACACGCAGTCGGCGGAGGCGGAATTGGAGGCGGACACGGCGGCGATGATCGTGCAGTCGCCGAATTTTCTGGGGCATATCGAGCGGGTGGAGACGCTGGTGAAGTTTGCGCACGCGAACGGATCGCTGGCGATCCAGTCGTTCAATCCGCTGTCGCTGGGGATTTTGAAGCATCCGGGGGAGATGGATGTGGACATCGCGACGGCCGAGGGGCAGCCGCTGGGGATTCCGCTGCAATTTGGCGGGCCTTATTTGGGATTATTTACCTGCAAGGCGCAGTACATGCGGAAAATGCCGGGACGGCTGGTGGGGCAAACGGTGGATACCGAGGGGAAGCGGGCCTTTTGTTTGACGTTGCAGACGCGCGAGCAGCACATCCGGCGGGAAAAGGCGACGAGTAATATTTGCACCAATCAGGGGCTGCTGGCGTTGCGGGCGAGTGTGTACATGGCGGCGATGGGGCCGAACGGAATTCGCCAGG
>JBGPEF010000444.1:0-5030 GCA_041482675.1 Tepidisphaeraceae bacterium
TGGCGGTTGCGAAGGCAAGCGATGCGCCGGGGGCAACGTCGTGGACGATCTGGGCCATCGCCCGCCCTTCATCCGTGCCGCCCGGCGAATCCTGAATGATCTGCACGCCGGCCGGAAGATCGCCGGTGGAAATGTCGGTCGCATAGCTGCCGGTTCCGGTGTCGAAGCTGTCGGAGAGAATGCCCACCTTGACGCCCGCGCCGGTGAAGTTGTAAGTGCTCCGCGCGACATCAGCGCGCAGGGCTGCGTCTCCCTGCGTGGTGGTGTTGCCGGAATGTGTCGTGTAAAAGACGGGGCGGGCGAATCGCAGGCCGGGAATTTTGGCAAGCTCATCGAGCCGGCCCAGGGGCAGCCAGCCGCTCACCAGATGGTCGGCGATCGATGCCCGGCGGAATTTCAGCCCGGCCAATTCTGTTTTCAAAACCGCCGGATCTTCGGCCGCTGCTTCGATGGCGATGCGCCTGTCGGCGATGTGCAGGAGATCGTTGGACGAACGAAATGGCCCGGGTTTTCCGGAGGATTTGAAAGAGGCGTATTCGCCCCAAACCGCGTTCAGCGCCGATCCGAGCCGGTCGGCGGCGGCTCCAACCGGATTGGCGGCCAGAAGGGTGCGCGGCTCGAGCGGCTGGCATAGCGCATCGCAAACGCGTGCTCGGATGGAACTGCCCATGTTCTGCCCCTCGTGCCCGATTCCTCACTGACACTATACCTGACGATAGAAACGCTGGTTTGGAAAAACCTGCGCCTGGCGGCGGTGATGCCGATGGTGCCGAGCGTGCCCGCTGCGCTTCGTGGAGATCGTTTTTGCGACCGCGATTGAAAGCGCTGGCTGAGGATCGAGCACCGAGGCCAGCGCGGAACCCTGATTAGAAAATGCCTGGTCGATGACGAAATAGTCATCCGAATTCGGACTGCCGCCGCTGTAATTGAAATCGCCGTTGCGATAGCCGGTGTCGTGGCTCGCAAAACCGGCGTCGATCAGCGCGTAATCGTCGGCATTGAGCTGCCCATCGAGATTGCCATCGCCGTTGTATGTGTATTTGATGAGAATCGAGTTCTCATCGACCGCCTGACCATCAAAGCTGGCCATCAACGGCGTTCCATCCGCCATGCGATTAACAATCGCCGCCAGGCCGGTGTTGCGAAGCGCATTGGCGGCGGCCGTCGTGCTGGCGATGCCCGGGCCGGTCCATCGCGATCCTCCGCCGTTGCGGCCGGAAGCGACCAAGCTCGTGATGGCGCTGAAAACGCTCTGCCACGTTGCCGCATCGGCCCCAATGATCAAATCATTGTCGGTGACGTTCATCATCGCGCCAGCGCCGATCGAAACGTTGTTGAGCTTCAGCACCCTGCCGCCGCTGGGCAGATCGAGCCGTCCGCCAGCGGAAATATTCAGTCCGCCAATGCTCTGGCCGTTCTGGAAATTCAACGTGTTGATGCCCGTGCCGACATTGAGCTGCAACGGATTGGCGGCGGAAGTCGGCGAAAGAATGTTGATCGTGTCATCGCCGACATCACCGTTAAAAATCAGCCCAGACGCGGGAAGTCCGCTTCCGCCGGGCAGATCGATGGTCAGCGAATCGTTGCCGCCGCCGGCATTGATGATCAGTTGATCGATTCCATCCCGCGGGAAGGAAAATTCCGGCGGCCCGGAAAACGTGGGATCGTTGCGATAAAGCTGTGCCGTATTGTTCGGCCCGAGCCGCAGATAGTAATTATCCACACCGCTCTGGCCGCTCATGATGATCGCATTGGGCGCGCCCGGCGTCGGCGCTGGATTGCTGGCCATCCAGTTGACCACGTCGTTGCTGTAGCCGCTGACGAGATAGCGCGACAGCGATGGCCCGCCGCCATTGGCAGTGACCGGCCACGGCGCGGCATTGTTGTAGCTGACGCGATCCACCATGATCCAGGTGGCCAGGCCGGTGGTGGAATCGGGCCCGCCGGGCTTGCTCAACTCGACTTTTTCGCCGCTGTTAGAAAGCTGTCCCGTAAATGGACCAAAGACTGGCACGTTGGCCGGCACGTTGTAGGTGGCGCGAAACAAACCCGGCGTGCTGGCCACGATCAGCGCATACCCGCCGGCCGGAATCACATTGCCATTGACAAAGCTCCACGAAATTCCGGCCGTAAATCGCCATCCGCTGGCCAGCGCCGCATCATAGAGCGATACATCCGCGCCGCTCACATTTTTCAGCTCGATGTATTCGATCCCACCCAGCGCCGGGTGATACATCACCTCATTGACGATGATCGGGCCGACTTTTGGATAGTTGTTGGCCGCGCCTTTGGAAGGTGCGCTCATCGGCACAAAATCCTTCGCGCCCGTGCTCTTGATATAGCGGCCAAACGGCACATCCACATCGCTCGCCCCAAAATCAACCGATTCCCGATAACCGGCCAGATTCCCACCCACGCGCTGCGAGAGATACGCCTGGTCTCCCGACTTGCTGAAATCAAACTGCGCGTTCACCCCAGGATTTCCCAGCACACCAAAAGTCGTTTGCTCATCGAGCACCAGATAGCCGTTGGCCGGAACAATGCTGCCGGCCTGAAAAATATATTTCGTGAGATTCGCCGCGCTGTCGCTCAGGGCCCAGCCGCTGATGTCGATGGGAGCGTTGGTGGTGTTGTAGAACTCGATCCAGTCAGATGAAAGCGTGCTGCTACGGCTGAGAATCTCGTTGATCACAATCGATCCGGGATTGATGCCCGCATCGGCCACGCCCGGCCCGCCATCGAGCGGCTCACTGGGACGCCATCCATCCTTGTCGGAGAGAACCAAATCGCTCGCGGACGGATCGATGGCCACGAGCGAGAAACCTTCGCCATCGGTCTGCGGATACCAGCCATCCTTGTACTTGAACTCCTCGATCTCCTGCCCCAGGCCGGTTTCCAGACGAATCGCCTCGCCCGAATCGCTCAGCGTGCCAGTGAACACCCCCGAGATCGGCAACGCCAGTCCATATCGCGATTCAAACGCAGCCTGATTTCTCACGATCAGCGTCCGCGCCCCCGCCGCAAGTGTCACACCCGGCGCAAATGTAAAAGTAATTCCCTTGGTGAAGCGGATTCCCGACAGATTGATCGTACCGCCGCTGGTGTTTTGCAGCTCGATGTACTGGAAGTCATCGGCGATGTAAGGCGAAAGCGGTTGCGGGTCGCGCGGGTGATACATGAACTCGCTGATCCGCACGGCCGGCGGCGGGCCAATGATAAAGACGGCCCGCTGAAGGGCGCTCCAGGTCGTCCCATCGAGCACCCGCGCGCGAATGTCCGTGCTCTGGCTCAAATTGATCGCGCCGCTGTACGCAATGGCATTGGGGTTCAGCGCTCCGCCCGCCAGGCGCGGATCGGAGCCGTCGGTGGTGTAATAAATCGTCCCCGTCGCGCCCGGCCGGGTCATCGTCAGCAAAACCGGCCCCGCGAACGTCCCGCCGTTGGAGCTGAAGATCGGAGCCCCCACCAGCGGGAACAGGCCGCGGTTTTTCAACTGCGTAAGCACGTTGCCGGTTCGAACCGGGAAATATTCGTTCAGAATCCGCTGCTGGTAAGCAAACCAGTTCGCGCGGGTGTACGAACTGCCCGTCGTCCGCCGGTTATCGCCCCAGCGGGCCGATTCCGCGTTCATCGCGGCGAAAACCTCATTCATCCGCACCTGATACATTGCAGCCGTGTTCTGCGGCGTGAGCACCCCGTTGTTGAAGAATTGCTTCTGAACGTGATCGGCAAAACGCATCCGATATTCGGGATTGACTGACAAAAACTGGTGAATCGCCGTCGGACTGTCCGGATCGTTATCAAGCGTCACATCCTGATTCGGCGACAGCGTCCCTCCGAAACCGTTGTGGAAGACATGCTCCGCGTCCCAGCTATGAAAACGCCACTTGCCTTCGGAGGACGTATGATCCACGCGGTTGTAAGTCGCAAACCAGTTCTTGTGCGACCAGTCCAGGTTGCCGCCATAAAAATTGGCCAGCATGTAGTCGATGAAGTCGTCTATATCCAGCACTTCTTCCACCAGCGCATAATTCGCCGGCACCGTCATGTTCGCCTTCACGCGATTGAGCATCATGTCGAAATTGGGCGTGGCCGTGGTCAGGCCATTGGAGACGTTGGTGCGGAAATGGCTGATGACGTCCCAATCGTCGTTCGTGCCGCCGTAGTATTCGGTGGCGAAATGCTCGTCGGGGCGCTCGTGCATGTCGTAGACGCCCCAATAAAGCCCGTTGAGATAGAGGTTGACGAACTTGCCCTGCGGCCCGTGGGCCGGCCCGCCGCTCATGGCATTCTGAAGGTCGGAAATGAACTGGTCCTGGATCAGCATCGCATCCTGCTGCTGGCCCAGCGTGGGATGCAGCCAGGTGTTGTTGATCTGCGCATCGAGGATCAGCGTGTCGAACGACTGGGCAGCGTCGGGCCCATAAAGCGGAAAATCGAGGCTCGAATCGCCGAAGGTCTGCTTGAATTTGATGCGCATCGACAGCTTGTAGGTCTTCCAGCGCTGGGCGCTGGTCCCACCCTCGCCGCCGCCGATGATCTGCACGCCGCCGTTGACCTGGAAATTCGCCCCCGTGCCAGCGTCGATGTATTCCATCGACATCGCCTTGGAAACGCCGATGCCGGCGGGATAAATTCCCACACCGCCCGAACCGAACCAGTCGTTGAGCGGCATGGAAAGCGAAACCGTGGGCAGCGACTTCAAATCGTTCTTCATGGTCGCGATGTTGGCGTTGATGACGTTCTGATCGAACGCGTAATCCGGCCCCGGCGGATTCTTCAGGGTTGCGCCGCTGCCGAGGCCGCCCCAGGTAATCGGCAGTCCCGCATCGTCCTGTGTGATCACCTGATCGAGAAAAATATAGGTTTGCGTATCGACATTGGTGGAAATCCAGCCCGTCTTGAACGCCGCCGCCCGCACAATGATCACACCAGGCTTCGCCGGCCCACCCACCGTGCCATAAAGCGCCGGCCCGACCGTAAACGGCCCGCTGTAAACAAATCCGCTCGTGGCCGTCGGCGGCGAGCCA
>JBGPEF010000445.1:0-5024 GCA_041482675.1 Tepidisphaeraceae bacterium
CCCCGCGCCTTCACACCTCTCACCACCAGCTTGTGCCCCGCCACCGTCCGCTCCACCTCATTGGCCGCCAGGATGTCCCCCACCTCCACCACCTCGCTTCGGGTCTGCACCGTCAGCCGCGCGCTGCCGCGCAATTTCGCAATCCGCTCTCCCGCCTGCTCCGGCAGCGAAACTCTCCCCGTCAGCCACCAGCCCCACGTTCCTGCCATCGCCGTCGTCGTCCCCGGATTCGCGGCCGCCGGCAATTTATTCCCCAGCTCATCCACCGCCTCCACAATCGTCGCCTGCGGCGCCACCTTCAGCACTCGCAGCTTCGGCTCCGTGAACAAAATCATCCGCACGTTCACCTGCCGCGTCGTCTCCCCCGCAATCAGATCCCCCCGATGCACCCGATCCAGCGACTGCATGCAAAATAAAAACTGCCCACTCTCGCAAGTCGGATAAGTCGTCCACAAACGCCCCGCCCCCGGCTCGTTCACCACCAGAAAATTCCGCTCCACTCCCCCACGCTGAATATACAACCCCGTCTTCTCCGAAATTTCCCTCATCGCCTTCCAGAACGAAACGTCCCCCAGATCAATCGAAACCGCCGGCCATTCCTTCCCCTCCCAAAGCCCCGCCGGCGACGGCCTGATGCTCGCCCCCACCTGGTTCGCCAACTCCCCAAACACCACCTTCGGATGCACATCCTTCAAATGAATCGAAATCCTCCCCGCCTCCAGCGCCACCCCCTTCGTCGCCGGCCCCGTCGTCGGCGCACCCATCACCCCCGCCGTCATGCACAATCCCACCAGGATGACTAGTGATCGCATCAACATCTCTTATCGACATCATAGCACTTCCCAATCACTCCCCTCCCCCCCCCCGAAATTCCTGGCGCAACCGTCGCTTCCGCTGTAGGGTCCGCTTCAGCGGACGCAACCGTAACCGCCTTACCACGGTGTTCCTCCTCATAAAACGCCACCCCCAGCAACACAATCGCCACCGCCGACAACACCGCCGCGCTCCCATACACCCCAGGCAGACTCCACCGTGAAATCGGCCCGGCAATCAAATTCCCCGCGATCCTCCCCATCCCCATCACCCCCATCCCATACAACCCCTGCATCGAATGCCGATACCGATCCTCCGCGTGCTGATTCAAATACACCGGCGGCGCTACCAGCAACGCCAGCACGATCATCCCATGAAACAACTGCGTCCCCACCGCCACCGCCGGCGTCGGCCACAGCGCCAGCAACCCCATCCGCGCTGCCACGCACCCCGCCCCCAGGATCATCAATTTCTTCAATCCCCACCGCCCCAGCAACTTCGCAAACCCCAGCATAAAAAAAATTTCCACCAGCACTCCCACACTGCTGATCAGCCCCACCCACTCCTGCCCGATCCCCACCTTCTCCTTCAAATAAATCGCGTAATACGTGTAGTAAGGCGCCTGCGCCGCATTCAACAAAAACGACGCCAGACAAAATATCAGCAGCGGCCCCCTCAACATCCTCCGCGCTGCCTCCCCCGTCGGCAGCCGCTCCTTTTCCCTCTCCTCGGTACTCCTCTTGTCCCTTGTCCCCTGTCCCTCGTCCCTTCTTTCTCCATTCGGCAACATCATCGCCGTAATCGCCCCCAGCACTCCAAACCCCGCCCCCACCGCCAAAATCGGCGTGATCGTCTTCTTCACCACGAAAAACAAAATCACGCTCGGAATCATGAACCCCACCGACCCCCACACCCGCACCCGGTGATACGGCACCAGCGGCAACCCACTCTCCTCCCTCCGCTTCATCACGCTAAACGTCACCCCATCCTGCAAAGTCGAAAGCGGCACGTACGCCAGCATGTGCATCTGCCACACAATCAGCGTCGCCGCAAATCCACTCACCAGGTAAAGCGCCCCCAGCGCCCCCGCCGCCACCAGCATCGCCCCCGCCAGAATCTTCCTCCCATCCAGCCGCCGATCCGCCAAAAACGTCAACAAAATCGGCGACAAAACCACCGCCAACGCCGCCACCCCCTGCACATACCCAATCTCATCCTTCCTCAATCCATGCTGCTGAAAATAAAGCGAAATAAACGGCACCACGCTCCCCCCCAGCGCGAATATCAAAAAATACATCGCCTTCATCGCCCGCATGGGCCCGAACGATAGCGGCAACCCCCACCACTTTCACGCTTGCCCCCGCCCCCGCAATCACAACACTACACCCATGCCCTCGCCGGCGCGTCCCTCTCCAACCCCCTTCGTCATTCGTCATTCGTCATTCGACATTCTTTCGTCATTCGTCATTGGTCATTCGTCATTCCCCTTCCTGCTCCTTCTCACATTCTCAGTTCCCACAATCGCCCTCCACCCCGACCAAATCCTCCTCCTCGTCAACAAAAACGCCCCCGACTCCCTCCCCCTCGCCCAGTTCTACGTCAACGCCCGCCGTCTCCCCGACAACCGCATTCTCTCCCTTCCCCTCCCCATCAGCGAAGAAATCTCCTTCAACGACTACGAGCAGCAGGTCGTCCCCGCCGTCCGCCAATTCCTCACCGACAACCAGCTCGACTCCAAAATCACCTGCATCGTCACCTTCTTCGGCGTCCCCCTGCGCATCGCCCCCCATGCCCTCACCGACCCCGAGCGCGAAGAACTCTCCGCCCTCAAAACCGGCCGCGACCGCCTCTCCACCGACCTCATCACCGAACTCTCCACCCTCGAAAAAACCCTCCAGCAATCCGACCCCACCTTCAAACCCCAGACCGGCGATGACCCCAATCACCTCGCCTCCCGCGCGGAATCCCTCTTCCGCGCCATGGCCCAGCGCGCCACCCAGACCCCCGACCCCAAATCCCGCGCTGACCAGGTCAAATCCCTCGTCGAATCCATGCGCCGATTCGGCGGCCCCGCCTCCATCCTCCGCCTCTTCGCCAACGTCCCCCGTCCTCCCGGCGAAGAAACCGAACAACTCAAAGGCCTCGCCGATCAGATGCAGAAAATGGCCGCCGAAGTCGCCGCCGTCCAGCACCTCCGCCACGACCCGGAGGCGCGCATCCGCATGCGCAAGCTCATCGCCGACGGTTTCGGCCGCATCGAGCTCCTCCGCGTCATGCAGCTTCACATCGACTACCTCGAGCCCGCCGACACCACCGCCGCCTTCGACAGCGAGCTCGCCCTCCTCTGGTGGGATTACTACCCCCGCTCCAAATGGCAGCTCAACCTCCTCCACTACCGCCAGAATTCTCCACCCAACGCGCCCCCCACCCTCATGACCATGCGCCTCGACGCCCCCCAGCCCGGCCAGGTCCGCGACCTCATCCTCGCCGGCCTAAAAGCCGAGCGCGACGGCCTCAAAGGCAAAATCGTCCTCGACTCCCGCTCCATCTTCTCCAAGCCCAATACCCCCGCCTCAGGCGGCTATGGCTGGTACGACCAATCCATCCGCAACCTCGCCGACCTCCTCAAAACCAAATCCAAAATCCAGGTTCTCCACGACGATTCCCCCAACCTCCTCCCCGCCAACTCCACCACCGACATCGCCCTCTATTGCGGCTGGTACAGCCTCCGCAATTACATCCCCCCCGGCCGTTTCAATCCCGGCTCCGTCGGCTTCCACGTCGCCAGCGCTGAAATGGTCAGCCTCCACTCCGACAACGAGCGCGGCTGGTGCCGCGGCCTCCTCAATGACAACATCGCGGCCACCCTCGGCCCCGTCGCCGAACCCTACCTCCACGCCTTCCCCCTCGCCGACGATTTCTTCCCCCTCCTCCTCACCGGAAAACTTCCCCTCGCCGAAGTCTATTGGCGCACCAATATCCTCACCAGTTGGATGATCAACATGATCGGCGATCCCCTCTACACCCCTTACCAATCCAACCCCGCCCTCAAAACCACCGACCTCCCCCCGCGCCTCCACCATCTCTTCGATCCCCCAGCCACCCAACCCGCCACACAATCCACCCAACCCACCCTCCCACCTCGTTGAAAGCGGCATTCACTTTGCCTCCGCGATCTCTCAAGCCCCCGCGTTGTATTTCGGCGATCTCGCCCACCCCAATTTCTCCGCCAATCCTCTCCACTTCTGCGCCTCCGGATTCTCCACCAGCAGCACATCATTGGGGCTGCGGCGAATAATCACCCGATCCCCCGCCATCAATCGCGTGCTCGCCTGCCCATCGCAAAACAGCGTCGTCCCCTCATTCACCCGCACCGCCCCCACAACCACCGTGCTGTGCGACGACACCACCACCGGCCGAAACGACAAACTGTGCGGGCAAATCGGCGTGATGCAAAACGCCTCCACATCCGGGCTGATAATCGGCCCGCCCGCCGACACGTTGTACGCCGTCGATCCGCTCGGCGTCGAAACGATCACCCCATCCCCAAAATATTTAATCCCCTCATCCCCATTCGCCCCCAGTTCCAATTCAATCATATGAAACGGCGGCCCCGCCGTGATCACCGCGTCATTCAGCGCCGTCGCAAAAAATTTCCGCTTCGCCGCCACCTCCGCCGCGTTCAAAGTCTTGCATTCCGGCCCGATCACCGACGTCTCCAGCACCCGCCTCCGCACGATCGGCAATTTCCCCGCCAAAAAATCCTCCAGGTGCTGCGGAAACTGCTCCGGCGTAAAACTCGCCAAAAATCCCAGCCGCCCAAAATTCACCCCCATCAGCGGAATCGCCCGCCCATTCAGCCGCCGCGCTGTCGAAAGCAACGTCCCATCCCCCCCCAGCACCAGCACTGCATCCGCATTCACCTTCGCCAGATCGGCCGTGTGATCCGTATCAATCCCCACAATCTCCACCCGCCCCCCCAAATCGCGCACCAGCCCCTCCAGTGCCGGCCGCACCCTCGGCTTCTCGCAGTTAGCAACAATGAACAACTTCATGGTATTCAATCGCAAATCGCCAATCGCAAATTGCAAATCATCCCAAACCTGTCACAATCCCCCTCCTACTATCCCGTCGGTCGTCGCGTATGACGACCGGGTGCGATGCAAGGGTCGGCTGTGAACCTGGTCAGGTCTGAAAAGAAGCAGCCATAA
>JBGPEF010000446.1:0-5019 GCA_041482675.1 Tepidisphaeraceae bacterium
CCGACGCCGCCGCCAAAGGCGCAATCGCCGCACTGGTCGAAGATGAGCCCGCCATAAAACTGCCCAACGTCCACCTGATCCAGGTCCCCAGCACCCGGGCCGCCCTGGCCAAACTCGCCACCCACGTCCGCAAGCAGCTCAGCGCCCACGTCATCGCCGTCGGCGGCAGCAACGGCAAAACCGGCACCAAAACCCTGATCGACTCCGCCCTCCGCCGCCACAAACGCGGCTCGATCTCACCCAAAAGCTTCAACAACGACATCGGCGTCCCCCTGGCCATTTTCCCGGCCGATCCCGGCCAGGATTATCTGGTCCTGGAGATCGGCACCAATCACCACGGCGAAATCCGCCCCCTCGCCATGATGGCCCGCCCCGACATCGCCGTCATCACCAACTGTTTCGCCGAACATCTGCAAGGCCTGGGCGATTTGATGGGCGTCCGCCGCGAAGAGGCCAGCATCATCGAAGGCCTCGACGAAAAAAGCGGCCTGCTCGTCGTCAATGGCGATGATCAGGCCCTGCTCGATGCCGTCGCCCGCTACAAAGGCAAAAAAATCACCTTCGGCTTCAACCAAACCAACGATCTTTTCGCGACTGACGTTCAATGCGACGCCAAGGGCGTGAAATTCAAGCTCAACGGCCGGCGCGACGTTTTCGTCCCGCTGCTCGGCCGCCACACCGCCGCCAACGCCCTCGCCGCCATCGCCGTTGCCCGCCGAGTCGGCCTCAGCGAACAATCCATCATCGAATCCCTCGCCGCCGCCACCGGCCCTGACATGCGGCTGCAAATTCAATGCATCGGCGGCGTGACGCTTCTCAACGACGCCTACAACGCCAATCCCGCCTCCATGACCGCCGCGCTCAAGACGTTGCTGGAACTTTCAACCGATGGCAGACGCGTTGCCGTCCTCGGCGACATGCGCGAGCTTGGCGAATCCTCCGACCGCCTGCACAAGGACATGGGCCAATTCGTCGGCACGTGCGACCTCGATCTGCTGATTTGCATCGGCGAAAAATCCGCCCTCATCGCACAGGAAGCGCAAGCGGCGGGCTTCTCGCCGGACAACATCGTCAATTTCCCCGACACGGCCAGCGCCGTCGCCGCCATCGGACAATACATTCATCGCGGCGACCTGATTTTGCTCAAGGGTTCGCGCTACATGGGGCTGGAGAGGCTGATGCTTCCCATCTCAATGGCCGATGCCAGGCGGGTGGCGTCGTGACAACTCTTCGCGCTCTCTTTACCCTCTCCCGGTACTCCGGGAGAGGGCAGGGTGAGGGCTCTGCTCCCATTCAGGCCAGGCCTCTATGATCTACTGGCTGGTCCACCGCTCATTCGACTATCTTGAAGATCACAGCCTGGGCTTCCTGCACGTCTTCGAATACACCACCTTCCGCGCCATCATGGCGGTGGTCGTCAGCTTTTTGATTTGCATCATCATGGGCCCCAGCGTCATCCGCTGGCTGCGATCCCAGAAAATCTCCGACCTGGCCGGCTTCGATCAGGCCGAAATCGACGCCCTTATGGCTTCCAAAAAAGGCACGCCGACGATGGGCGGCATTCTCATCGTCTCATCAATTTTGATTACGACGCTGCTTCTGGGCCGGCTGGATCACAAGGCATTTCACGTGCAAATGGCCCTGGTTTGCATGGTCTGGCTGGCCGCCGTGGGCGCGGTCGATGACTGGCTGAAGCTCACCGCCGGCCGCCGCGCTGGCAACCGCCAGGGACTCTATAGCTGGGAAAAATTTCTCTTCCAGGTCGGCCTGTCGGTCATCCTGATGTATTTCACCTATCGCCACGGCCAAAACATCCCCGAAACCCACACGCTTTATTTCCCCTTCTTCAAAAATATCACCTTCGAGCTGGGCGCAATCTCCTTCATCATCCTCGGCAGCCTGGTCCTCACCGGCTCATCCAACGCCGTCAACCTCACCGACGGCCTCGATGGTCTGGCCAGCGGCTGCATGGGAATCGTCTCCTTCACCTTTTTTCTCCTCGCCCTCATCGTCGGCACTCCCACCCTGATCGCCGGCAAACCCCTGGCCAACTATCTGCTCCTGCCCCACATCCAGATGGGCGATGAAATGGCCGTCATCGCCGGCGCGATGACCGGCGCATCCCTCGGCTTCCTCTGGTTCAACTGCAACCCCGCCAAAGTCTTCATGGGCGACACCGGCTCACTGGCATTGGGAGGCCTGGTTGGCTACATCGCCATCGTCATCCGCCAGGAACTGGTCCTGTTCCTCGTCGGGGGAATTTTTGTAGCCGAGGCTATCTCCGTGCTATTGCAGGTCACCTGGTTCAAATACACCCGCAAGCGATTTGGAGAAGGGCGTCGAATCTTTCTCATGGCCCCGCTGCATCACCATTTTCAGCGTAAGGGCTGGACTGAAACCCAAGTCGTCGTCCGTTTCTGGCTCATCACCGCCATGCTGGCCGCGATGGCGCTGGCGACGGTGAAACTCAGATAATCATCTCGAATCCGCGCATCTCTTTTCCTCCTCGCTTGTATTAGATAAGCTGGAACCTTCTCTCAGGGGCGGAAGGAGCAATTCATGAAAATGACAATCATGGTGCTGGCGTGCGCGTTCGGTGCGATTGGTTGGGCCGCCATCGCGCGGGCCGAAGCACCGGCGGCTCAGGTGAAGACGGACGTGACAACTCAAGTGAAGATGGAGGTTATGGCCGAAGGCGCTATGAAAAAACTCGGCGGCTACATGCCGCAGCAACTGAAACTGGTTGCCCTCAAGCCTGCTTCGCTCAAAAAGGGCCCCGCCTCCAAATCCGCTCTCTACGGCGCCATCCAATTCGGCGGCGCAAAGCACATCCTCGTCCTTGACGAGCCCGAAGCAGCGGATTCCAAGCTCTACGTCGATGCCAACGGCAACGGCGACGTCACCGACGATCCAGCGCCCACCTGGGAAAAGAAGGAGTATCCCGGCCCCGGCGGCAAGACCTTCACGCAATACACGGGCGCTTTCAAGCTGCCCCTCGGCAAGGATGAAAAAGCGCCGCTGGTGACACTTGCCACCTATCGCTTCGACAAAAACGATCCCCAGCGCGGCCAGTTCAAAGCCACCCTCTTCTACTACCGCGATTATGCCCTCGACGGCGAAATCACCCTGGGCGACAAAAAATATCACGCCATGCTCGTCGATGACAAAGCCGGCGGCGATTTCAGCGCCAAAGGCCCGGCCGCCCCGCGCCTCATGATCGACCGCAACGGCGACGGCAAATTCGATTTCGGCAGTGAGGTGTTCGACGTCGCCAAGCCCTTCAACATCGATGGCACGGTCTGGAAAGTGGCCGACCTGACCGTCGATGGAAACTTCAAGCTCGCCCCCAGCACGGAAAAGGTCGCCGAGATCAAGCCCCCGGCCGATCATGCCGTCGGCAAGATCATCACCCCATTCAAAGCCCAGAAGATGGATGGCAAACCCGTCAATTTCCCGGCCGACTACAAAGGCAAAGTGGTCATGCTCGATTTCTGGGCCACCTGGTGCGGCCCGTGCATGTCCGAGGTCCCCAACCTCGCCAGGGCCTACGAGGAATATCATCCCAAGGGCCTCGAAATCCTCGGCATCTCCCTCGACCAGCCCAATTCCGCGCCAAAGGTCAAGCAGGTAACCGGCGAAAACAAGATGACCTGGCCGCAGGTCTACGACGGCAAATTCTGGCAGGCCGAAATCGCCCAGCTCTACGGCATCAACTCCATCCCCGCCGCCTTCCTCGTCGATGGCGACACCGGCGAAATCCTCGCCACCGGCAATTCCCTCCGCGGCCCGGCCCTCGAGGAAACTTTCAAAGCCGCACTGGAAAAGAAGGGCAAGAAATAGTAGTTCGCCTGGGCAAAAATGTGTGGGCAAAATGTGGGGTGGCATGGGCAGGCGTACTCGCTTGCCCGTGGTCTTCCGGTTGACGCCCCGATTTACCTGAATACATTGGAGTCTTCTTTACCCGAGGGATCATGATCCAATCGCACTCCGCCCCTTCTCGTCGAGATGTCTTGAAGAATTCCGCCATCGCCACCGCCGCCGCCGTGGCAGCCCCTCTGATCGTCCCCAGGTCCGTCCGCGCGGCCGGCAGCGATCTGCTGAAAGTCGGCCTCATCGGCTGCGGCGGCCGCGGCACCGGCGCGGCCCAGCAGGCCCTCAACGCCGACAAAAACGTCGCCCTCACCGCCATCGGCGATGCCTTCCAGGATCACATCGACAGCGCCCTCCCCACTCTCAAAGCCAGCAACGGCGACAAGGTGAAAGTCACTCCCGAAACCACCTTCGTCGGTTTCGACGCCTATCAAAAAGTCCTCGACTCCGGCATCGACGTCGTCATCCTTACCACGCCTCCCGGCTTTCGCCCCATTCATCTCAAGGCCGCCGTCGCCGCCGGCAAACATATCTTCTGCGAAAAACCCGTCGCCGTGGATGGCCCCGGCGTCCGCTCCGTCTTCGAAACCGTCGAGGAAGCCAAAAAGAAAAACCTCACCCTCGTTTCCGGCCTCTGCTGGCGCTATCACTTCGGCCATCGCGACACCTTCGCCAAACTCCACGACGGCGCTATCGGCGACATCCAGGCCACCTACAGCCGCTACAACACCGGCGGACTCTGGATGAAAACCCGCAAGCCCGAATGGTCCGACATGGAATGGCAACTCCGCAACTGGCTCTATTTCACCTGGCTCTCCGGCGACCACATCGTCGAACAGGCCGTCCACACCCTCGACAAGATGGCCTGGGCGTTCAAGGATGTCCCGCCCGTCCGCTGTCTCGGCTCCGGCGGCCGCCAGGCCCGCACCGACCCCGCCTACGGCCACATCTACGACCATTTCTCCGTCGTCTACGACTACGCCAATGGCGCACGCGGCTTCTTCTATTGCCGCCAGCAGGAAGGCACCGAAGGCGGCGTCTTCGACGACTTCTACGGCACCAAGGGCACCTGCGCCATCAACAGCGGCGGCCCGCGCTTCGAGATCAAAGGCGAAAACTCCTGGCGCTGGGATGGCGTGAAGAACAACA
>JBGPEF010000447.1:0-4998 GCA_041482675.1 Tepidisphaeraceae bacterium
AGGTCTGACTTGTGCCATAACAGAATGTAGGTCCGGCTGTGCCGGACGTGTCCGGCACAGCCGGACCTACAGGGACCTTCTTTAAATCCAGAGCTTGAGTCTAAGCCAATCCGTCAACCGGTGTGTCCAGATCCAAACCAGCCGTCTCTTCTCGATCTCCACCCGTGCCTCCCCCGCCAGACCCGGGTGCATCCATTCCGGCGTCTCGCTTAATTCCCCGTACACCTGGAACACATTCTCCCCTTCCTTGGGCACGCCCAGCGGCACGATCCGCGTGATCTTGAACTTGTGGTCCTTATCCGGAAAACTCGTCGTCGAAAGCTCGCCATCAAACGCCCGCTCGCTAAGGCCAGATTGTTGGCGATTGAACGCGAACTTCCTGACCTCCTGAATATCCCGCTCCGAAATCTGAATCTCGGCCTCCACCGCGATCCGCTCCGGATGCCCCTCTTCCGACTGGGCAATCTCAAAAAGCACATCCCCCAGCTTCGCCGGCGCTCCCAGGCGCTCGTACAGATCTCCCTTCAACAATACGCCATCAAACGGCGCAACCAGATTCGCCTGGCCGATCTGATAGTCCAGCAGATCGACCTGTTTCTGGGCCTCATCCCTCTGGTACCTGGCGATCTCCCTCTCGCCGCCCTTCCCCTCCTGATTCGCCTTCTTCATCTCCACTTCTTTGGAATACACCTGCTTTAGCAGTGACCCCATTTTCATTCTCATATCGATCGTGCGCATCTGCGCCAGAATCTGCCCCTTCTTCACCGCATCGCCCGGCTTGAAAAAGACCTGGTCCAGCGATCCGTCAAAAGGCGCGCAAATCGAGCGATGTTCCTTCGCATTCAGCACGAAGCTGCTCCGCACCCGATACGTCGGCTTATACAGCGCCACGAAAGTCCCCAGCGCCAGCACCGCCGCGATGATCAGCTTCACCCCCATGTGCTTGGGCCCAATCGCCAGCTTGGCCGCGTTGTGGATGCTGTGCCCCGTCTTCACGAAGATGTTGCGATCGTTCTCATACCGGTCAAAAAGCTGCGGCGCAAGCAACTCGGCCGCCACCGCCAGACCCGTTTCCGCCTGGCCATCCACCGCCATCCGCGGCGGGAATTCCAGCGTCAACACTCCCACGATCTCATCGCGCCGGCGCAGCGGGATCGACATCACCACGTTCCCGCCCTGCTTCAGCGAATGCTCCCGCGCTGAGCGCGTCACGTTCTGCGATGAATTGCCTTCCGGATCGAACCGCACCGGCTCTTCCTGGTCCAGGCACTCCTCCATCACCTTTTCCAGTGCGATCACCAGCTCCTGCTTCTTGTCGAATTTTTCCGTGTGCGAAAGCGCTTTGACCTTGATGTTCTTCCCCTTCACCCAGCCCAGGGCAACCCGCGTGGCCCCGCTCCGCGTCGCCAGCTCGTTGCACAGGTTCATCGCCGAGGACTCAAACCCCTCGGCCGTCGAAACCGCCCCCGCGAATTGCAACACCTGCTGATGCCGCTCCGAGGTCTGCTTCGCGTGCTCGATATAGCGCCGCATCGAGAACAGATCGAAATATCCCGCCACCAACTGCATGCTCTGGAGCCGCTGCTTGGCCCGCTCCATGTCGCGGCAGCGCGTGATCACCGCCGACGCGGCCACCACGTCGCCTTCGTTCCGCAAAACCGTAATCAGGCAAAACTGCGCATCTCCCCCGTCCGGCGAGCCGATTTCGATCGCTCCATCCTTCCGCTGCGCCACGCATGGCTGAATAATGTTCTGGAAAGCCCGCACCGCGTTGGCCCGCGTCTCCTGATCGCTCTCATCGGGCCTGATGTGATGGATCAGCCGCAGGCCAAAGTTCTCCCCCTGCCGCTCAACTAAGAATGCCGCCGCCTCCGTCCCCGCCACCACCACCGCCTGCGTGGTCAGCAGGTCCTTCATGAACGCCGGCAGGCTCGCCGACGCATCCAGCAGCCGCTGCACCAGCTTGTTCCTGGTCGGCGACCCCGGCGTTTCCGTCTGACTCTTGGAATCCTGTGGCTGCTGTGATGATGGTTCAACTATTCCTGAGCTCACGTGAAACTCCAATCAAGGACATCTCGCCCGCGTTCTTCTCCTCTATCCACTATCTTCTATCCTCTAATATCTTCTTCCTCATTCTACTTCACTTTCGCCTCTGCGACCTTATCCAATTGCGGCGGAATAACCTCGACCTCGATCCCCGCCGGCAACTGCTCCTCGTTCTTGATTTCCAATGTAACCAACTGGGAATCGCCGGCCGCATCGGCTTGGGGATCAATAAAAATCACCTTGGCCGGAATCGCCGTCTTGGCCCCCTTATAGAGCACCCCAAATTCAAGCTTTTTATTGGGCTGTGCCCGCTGCATTCGCAATAGCGCCAGCGAAGTCTCGATCGGCAGATGTACATTCACCCATAGCGGGCTGTTATTGATGACCACGATGGCCGGTTTCTGCGAGTCGATCACCCCGCCCTTCTCGATATTGACCTCGCGGACGATCCCCCCAATCCGGCTCACCAGCCGCTTACGCTCTATCTGCGTCCGCAGCGTTTCCGCCTGCGATTTCAGCTTGTCCTGCTCCAACTGTGCCTTTTCGACATCCAGATTGGCCAGATCGAGCTCGTTCTGCGCCTTATCTATCTCATATTGCGTGAAAACCGTTTCAACCTTCCCCTGCATGCGCTTTACTTCGATTGCTTTCTGGACCCGAGTCACATCCGCCGCCCGCAGCGCCACAGTGGAGTTGGCCATCAAATCAGTGGTCTTCAGCTCCGCTTCTTCCTCGCGCGTGTCTTCCAGCGCCAGCACATCCCCCGGCTTCACAATATCCCCCTTCTTCACCTTCACCTCCCACACCACATCCGACGAGCGCGAACCGAGGGTCATCTCCGCCTTCTCGGATGGGGCGGTATTGCCAGTCAGCTTCCCATCGTCCCTCGTCTTCGGGTGTAGGGCCGCCGCATCGTTCTCCTCCTTGGTCACACCCGGCAAGCCTGCCGCCGCCAAGACCCCGGCCGTCAAAACTGCTAACGCAAGTAGACGTTTGATTTGCATATGGACCCTTTCCGATGCCACCAGTGCCGTTTGAAGGATAAACCAGGCTTTCCCACCCGTGCTTGCTCACCCACTAGCCTAGCGGTGCCGCTGGGGCGGTCAACTGCAAAAACCGCCTGCGCCCGGCACTTCCAATCCTTCAACTTACGCTATCGGGCCGCCCAATGTTTCCCAATAACCAAACATTTAATCCCCGCATTAACGGACTTTCCATGCACCTTCTGAATTCTGAATTCTGAGTTCTGAATTCTTCCCTCATTACCGGACCACCCATCTCATCCATACCCCAAATCCTCCAGATCATCCTCTCCCATCCCGAAATGGTGCCCAATCTCGTGCAAAACCGTAATCCTCACCTGCTCCACCAGGTCTTCCTCGTTCTCGCTCACCAGCTCGATATCTTCCTGAAAAATGAAAATCACATCCGGCAGCGTCCCCGAATGCTCGACGCTTCGCTGTGTCATCGGATGGCCGACATACAGCCCCAGGAGCAATTCATCCTCCTCCAGACCCGCCCCCTTGAGCTGCTTTGCCGTCGGCCGATCCTTGATCTCGACGCTCACCTCCTCCAGATGCTGCGCGAATGGCTGGGGCAACCGCTCCAGCGCTGACTCCACCAGCTTCGCAAATCGTTGTTTACTCACTCGATACAAGGTACAAAACTCCGCGGCTAAGGTGCTTCGCCTCTTGTAGGGTGGGCACTGCTCACCATCGTTCTTCTAAGGACAAATGATGCCGTTCCGCCTCATCGCCTGCCTGCTTCTCGCCATTCTATCCGGCTGCGCCCCCAGCTTCCTGGTCACCCCCGTCTCCTCCTCCCAGACCCTCCGCGAGGTCACCGTCGATGAAGGAGGCGGCGGTTTCCTGACCGGCGGAAACAAGATCGTCATCATCGAAGTTGAAGGGATGCTCCTTAATATGCGCACCGGCGGCTTCCTTCAAGCTCAGGAAAATGATGTCAGCCTCTTCGCCCAGCAGCTCCGCAAGGCCGAAAAAGATCCGGCCGTCAAAGCCATTGTCCTCCGCATCAATTCGCCCGGCGGCACCGTCTCCGCCTCCGACCTGATGTACGACGAAGTCCTCCGCTTCAAGGCCCGCACCAAAAAACCCGTCGTCGCCTCCGCCCAGGACGTCGCCGCCAGCGGCGCATACTACGTCGCCTGTGCCGCCGACAAAATCATCGTCCAACCCACCAGCGTCATCGGCTCCATCGGAGTCATCTTCAACACCTTCGACCTCTCCGGCACGCTGGACAAAATCGGTGCTCGCACCAATGTCATCAAATCCGCCCCACTCAAGGACATGGGCTCTCCCTTCAAGCCGATGGGCGATGATGAGCGCGTGGTCATGCAGGGAATGGTCAACGAGTTTTACGCCCGCTTCAAATCCGTCGTCCAAACCAACCGCCATCTCGACGATGCCACCCTGGCCGCCGTCTCCGACGGCCGGGTCTTCACCGGCTCCCGCGCGGTTGAGCTAAAGCTCGCCGACCAGGCCGGCCCCCTCCCCGACGCCATCAAGCTGGCCAGGGAACTTTCCCAGTCCCCCAGCGCCAAAGTGATTCTCTACAAGCGTCCCTACGGCTACTCCGGCTCCATCTACGCCCACGCCGACGACCAGCCCCCCAGGGCAAACGTCACCGAGCTAAATCTCATCCCCCCCCGCGCATTCCTCCCCACCGGCTTCTATTATTTATGGAACCCCTGATGCATTTTTCTGAACCCTGAACCCTGAACCCTCGCATGATCTCCCTCACCTGCACCAGTTGCAAAAAAGTCCTTCAAATCGACGACGCCTTCGCCGGCGGCGTTTGCAGGTGCAAATTCTGCGGCACCATCCAGACCGTCCCCTCCAAAACCCGCGCTGCCTCCCCCACCGCCGCAACCGTTCCACCCAAAGCTGCCCCGGCCCGCCGAGCGCGGGTCCGGGGCTCCGGGGGGGGGCGGCC
>JBGPEF010000448.1:0-4992 GCA_041482675.1 Tepidisphaeraceae bacterium
CAACCTTTCGATTACAGATCGCAATGGGCGGGTGCGGAAGTTTGGGTATGACAAACTGAATCGGCAGGTGAAGGAATATTGGATGGATGATGCGGTGGGTGGGCTGAAGACGGTGACGCTGGGCCGAGCCGGCACGCCGCCGACGGTGATCGTCACGGTGTCTGTGACGGGGCACGGGTATGCCGTGGGGAATATCGTGGAGATCAGCGGGGCGGTTCAGGCGGAATACAATGGGTTTTTCACGATTGCGACGGTTCCGACGGCGGACACGTTTACGTATGTGATTAGCACGCTTCCGGCGGTTCCCACTGGAACTATTAAGGCGCAGAAGGCGATCGAGATCATCGATTCCGTCTATGACGCTGGCGGGCAGCTCACGACGATCAGCGACAAGAATGGGGCGAACACGGTTGTCTCGGCCTATGCCTATACGTATGACAAGATGGGGCGGAAGCTGACGGAGGACAACAACGGCACTACTGGAGCTGCGCGGGTGATCACCACCAGCGGGTACGACGCGGGCAGCAATCGCACGACGCTCTCGGCCACCATCAACGCCGCGGCAGATTTCACGCGTGCGTATACGTATGACGCGATTAATCGGATGAGCCAGGTGGATCAGAGCGGCAATGCCGGCAATCCCACGTTGCTCTATTTCTATAACGCGCTGGGCCAGATCACTTATTTGGGACGAAGCTTCGGTGGCCAGGAATCCTTTATGGACAATCCGTTCGGCTACGATCTGGCCAATCGTCTTGGGGGCTTCTACTACCAGCGTGTGGCGGACAGCGGGCATATTGCGGATTACAGCTGGACCCTGGATGCCGCCGACCGGATCACGCACTACACGACCACTCAGTATGCTTCCGACGGGTCGGTCTATTCTGAGAATGATGCCGACTACAGCTACGACACTCAGGATCAAGTCACGACGGTCACGAATACAAATCTCGGGGGCAATGAAGGCTACAGCTACGACGCCAATGGCAACCGCACCGGCGGCAGCTACTCCACTTCGACGGATAATCGCCTTTCGGCCGATGGGGCTTTCACCTACACCTACGACAACGAAGGCAACCGCACGAGGCGTACCGCCAGCAATGGCAGCTACGTCGAATACAAATGGGATCATCGCGGCCGGCTGGCTCAGGTGCTCTCCTACGGCCCCAGCCCCAGCAACACGCTCCTGACGACGACGACCTACACTTACGACGCCAGCGACCGCCGCATTCAGAAGCAGATTACCGGAGATCAGACGCTCAACGAGCACTACAGCTACGACGGAGGCGACTTGATTCTGGCCTTCGACGGCGCAACGCCGATTCTCAAGCAGCGGTACATGTATGGTGCTCAGGATGGCGCGGCCATGACCGAGGAGACCGCTGCCACTGGTTATGTGCTGTGGCTGCTGGCCGACCAGCAGGGGACGATCCGCACGGTGACGGATGGGCAGGCGCCAGAGTTGGGAACGGTTCTCGATTTGATCAACTACGACAGCTTCGGCAGGATCCTCTTCTCCAGCGCCGCCCCGCCGCGCTTCGCGTACACGGGGCAGGAATACGACGCCGAAAGCGGCCTGTACTACTACAACGCCCGATACTATGACCCGAAGGTGGGGAGATTCATCAGTCAGGATCCGATTGGGTTTGAGGGTGGGGATTCGAATTTGTATCGGTATGTGGGGAATAATTCGGTGAATTTGGAGGATCCGAGTGGATTAAATGCGGTGGATAGAGATGACTCGTATTGGTCGTATGTCGTCGGAGGTACATCAGGTGGGGCAGTTGGGACGATTGCCTCGGTGAGGTCGATCGAACCCCTTACCGTCAGGCAATGGGTGGAAGCAAACCCAGGACTCTTTAGCGGAAAGGAGATTAATCAAGTGGGGTGGGCGTACAACGTAACCGATCTCGCTGCGACGCCGCCAAAGTCGTATACTGGATCCGCTGTTGGAGCGCTATCAAACCGGCTGAAGCCGGGTCACGCTCCACAGCTTTTGGTCATAGCTCGGCGGACTTCATGGATCCTTATTCCATCTCTTTCACAATACCGAGCAACACCGACAACAACGGCACGCCGAATCTGCCGCGGGTCATCCTGACCAACTTCTACTACGCGGCCGGCCGCCAGCAGCGTCAAGAGCTCGGCTGACTTCAGCAACCTACAACTACGACAACATCGGCCAGATGAACAACCAGGTGACAGATGCGGTGTATCGCGCCAGGGACGGAGTCAAGACCAAGGCGATTCAGTATACTCGTACCAATCCGTACTGAACCCTTGGAAAACAATGCAATTCTCGTAAACTGTGGACTCGTAGAGGCCCGTATTTGCGAGGGATTTGGGCTTGGGGCCTGATTTTCGGAGCCGAAGGTTTTAGGTTCGACTCCTATCGGGAACGTTGAGGGCGGGCGGCTGGATTAGTGGCAAAAATCACCACGGACATTGCGATTGTGGGGGCGGGGCACAATGGCTTGGTTGCGGCGATATTTCTTGGGAGGGCGGGGTTGAGGGTGATGGTGGTGGAGGAGAAAGCGGCGGTGGGGGGGGCGGCGAAGACGGAGTTTCCGTTTGGGAAGGCGCCGAGGCTGGGGAGTTCGACGGGGGCGTATCTGCTGGGGGTTATGCAGCCGGAGTTGATCGGGAAGTTGGGGGCGAAATTCAAACTCATTCGGCGCGATCCGCATTATTTTCTGCCGACACTGGACCGGCGGTATTTGCTATTTGGGTCGGATCGGGGGGCGATGCGGGGGCAGTTTTTGGAGTTCTTTTCGGAGCAGGATTGGCGGGCTAATCAGGCGATGAATGAGGAGATTGGGGGGATCCGCGAGGACCTTGCGCCGGCGTGGATGGCGGAGCCGTTGTCGGTCGAGGCGACGGCGGAGCGGTATATACGGCCGGGGCTTCGGGGGGTGTTTTTGGAGCTGGTGGGGCGGCCGGTGGAGGATTATCTGGGTCGGTTTGGTTTTAGAAGCGAGCTTTTGGTGGCGATGTATGCGGTTACCGATGGGTTTTCGGGGCTGAGCGGGGGGTTTGGCACGCCGGGGACGGGGATGAATTTTCTGGTACACAATATGTGCAGGCTTGCGGGGTCGGAGGGGACTTGGATGATCGTGGAGGGGGGTATGGGTAGCGTGACGAAGGAATTGGCGCGGCTGGGTCGCGAAGCGGGGGTGGAAATTGTTACTGGCGCGGCCGTGGGGCAGATTGACGTTCAATCGGGACGGGTTAGGGGTTTGACGTTAAAGGATGGGCGGGAGATTGATGCGAAAGTTGTTGTGAGCAATGCGGACCCGTTTCGGACGCGGGGGTTGGTGGGTGAGAAGAATTTTCCGGCGGAGTTCAATGCCAGGCTCGACAATTTCAAGCGCACTGGGACGACGATGAAGATCAATCTGGCGCTGGACCGGCTGCCGACATTTACGTGCCTGGCGGAGAATCGGGGGCAGCACAATGCGACGATTCATCTGCTGCCGCAGGAGGGGGATGTGATGGGGCATGTGCGGCGGGCGTTTGAGAAGGTGAGGGCGGGGGAACTGGCCGAGTTTCCGACGATTGAATGGTACATCCATACGCAGGCCGATCCGACGCTCCAGGATGATCGGGGGCGGCACAATTCGGCGTTTTTTATCCAGTGGGCGCCTTACGAATTGTCGGGGGGCAAGACATGGGAGGGGGAAGAGTCGGGGTATGTGGATCATCTGCTGAACATTGCTGACCGATTTGCGCCGGGGTTTAAGGAGAGCGTGGTGGATGTTTTTGCGCTGACGCCCAGGAAAATTGAGCAGCATTTTGGGATCAGCTTTGGGCATATTCACCATGTCGATAACAGCTTTGGGTTTGATCGGCGGATGCCGTACGCGACGCCGATTGCGGGGCTGTATTCGTGCAGCGCGGGGTGTCATCCGGCGGGGTCGGTGATTGGGTCGGCGGGGCACAATGCGGCGATGCGGGTGATGGCGGACATGGGTGTTGAAGGGGAGAGCGGGCACAGCTAAAGTGCCCCCAGCGCTTGCGGGCGTGAGAGGGATTCGTTGATGGAGAATCTAAAGATCAAGTATGCCGCCTATTCGAAGGCGGTGCCGCCGCAGCCGATCCGGATGAAGGTGCCGGGGTGGACGGGGGTGCCGGATAAGATGGAGGATGGCTCGGCGGGGCAGCCGTGGCATTGTTTGCCATTTGCGGAGGCGTCCACTTACGGGTTGGAGTTGATCTATCCATTTGAGACGGAGTGCCACGTGGTCAACGACAATGGGGTGGTTCGATTTGATTGGGATTTTGTCAAAGAACCCGGGGGGGAGCTGAGCGGGGGAGAGTTCGCGACGTTCTTTCCCAAAGAGGCGTCGAAATATTATCTGTTTACCACCCGCATCGATGTGCAGGCGCCGGCGGGATATGTCGTCCGCACCGAGCCGCATCCGCGCTTCTTCACGGATGATACGGGGACGGCTCCGGTGGCGCTGATCGGCCACTTGCAAACGGAATGGTGGCCGCGGAAGTTGTTTGTGGTCTTCAAAGCTCCGCCGCCGGGCCAGAGGCACATTTTTCGAAAAGGGGAGGCGTATGCCCAGATCATCTTCGTCCCCAAGCGAAGCGGTTATGAGCTGGAGAAGATGAGCGCTGACGAAGAGGCGCATCGGCGAAAGCTCGATGGTGAAATTGAGAGCGCCCGCTACCAGATTGCCGACAACATCTGGCGAAACTCCTCCGGCTATCAGCTTAGCAACCATTACAAGGTGCTGGCCGCCGCTTTCGGCCACGAGGGGCAGGCGGGGGTGGAGCAAGTGATTGCCAAAGCGGTGGAGAGGCATTCGGCGGCGCTTCCGAAGGACAAGACGATCGCGGAATATCTTCAGATGGCCGGCGAAAAGCTGCGGCTGGAAAAATATGACGAAGCGCGGGAGATTTATACGCACGTGCTGAGTCTCGATGGGAACAACGCCGACGCGCTGAGCCATCTGGGCATTTGTGTCGCGTGCAAGGGTCTTGCCA
>JBGPEF010000449.1:0-4983 GCA_041482675.1 Tepidisphaeraceae bacterium
CGATTACACCCCCTCCGACCTCGCCAC
The DNA here is from genome assembly GCA_041482675.1 of Tepidisphaeraceae bacterium. Lineage (GTDB taxonomy): Bacteria > Planctomycetota > Phycisphaerae > Tepidisphaerales > Tepidisphaeraceae > JBGPEF01. The sequence goes on from JBGPEF010000449.1 coordinate 28, forward strand.
CCTCCTCCGCCGCGCCACCGACGCCGGCGCTGACACCATCATCACCACCGAAAAAGACTGGGTAAAACTCCGCTCCCTCCCCTCAGCATCCGCCACCTCCCCCCCAATTTGGCGTCTGGACCTCGATATTCGCCTCGACCCCAGCCACGAACCCCTGCTATGGGACCAGATTACTACTCGGCTGCGCCGGCCGCAGGAGAATCGCCCGCCCCAACCCCACCAATCCGGCGAAAATGACAATCGCCAGCACCACCCAGACTCCACGCCATGACCTTCGCCTTTCCATCGAGATCAGATTCTGTGCAAACCGCCAAAAAAAGAAAGGCCGCACGGTGCCCCTACTCCTGGTGGGGCGGACATTCCTGTCCGCCGGCCAGCGGGTCTGCGTATCGCGCAAAAAAGAAAGGCCGCACGGTGGAGGGTAGAAAACCGTGCAGCCTTGGCGGAGGAGGAAACGAAGCTCGTTAATTGGTGTCGGGCGGGGGCCGAGAGCCATCCCCGCACAACACCCTTGTATTCAAATTGTCAGCCTCGGTATGATGTAAAACAAAGCTTGTGCCACGCGCCCCGGAGGGATCGGGCGGCGACGAAATGACGTGCCGTAACTTGCGATGCCGGCCCATGGCGCTGTCAAAAACGCGGTTCAATGAATTTTTCGCCACGCCTTTATTTTTATGCCCTCGCCGTTCGATCCTCGATAACAACTGCTCCGGCGAATAAAGAAGCAGCAATCAGCCCCCCATTGCCCAGCGCCTGCGCAGTTGGGGAAAACAAAGATGTGTATTCAATGAAGAGCTATCGATGGATGTTTCTGGCTGGCCTGGCCCTCGCGTGCGCGCTCAGCGCGCTCAATTGCGCCCCCAATGAAAACAACAACACCAACGGCCAGCTCAACGGCCCCGCCAGAATTCAGTGGGTGCATTTCTACGACCCACTCAAGCCCCAGGCGATCAACCCGCCCATTTATCTCCGCAGCGCCCGCAACGAAACCATCTCCTTCGCGCTTCAGATTAATTCACTCCCCGATCTGACCGCCAAACGATCCTCTCTGCTGCGATTGGCCCCACTCCAGAGCGGCGGCGTGAGTGTCCCAACTAAAACCACCGCCTGGCAAGTCGTCCCCATGCCCGTCGATACCAATCGCGCAGGTTTTGCGCGGCACACCGGCCTGCCCGTTGGCCTGCACCGCATGCCCCGCGCCCTCCTGCCGCTGGTCATCGACAATCACGCAATCAATCTCACCACCCTTCGCGACGCCGAAGATCCCACCAATCCCCGCCTTCATCCCTCTCGAATTCCCCCGCTCATCTGGTTTGATATTCAAATCCCCGCCTCCACCAACGCGGCCGATTACCAAACCAAATGTGAGCTCGTCGAAAACGGCCGCGTCACCGTGACTGTCCCCATCACCATCTCCGTCGATGATTTTGTCATCCCCGACGAGCGCCATCTGAGCCTGGTCGGCCTGGTTAATTGGGAAAGCCTCACCCGCCATTGGCCTCAGGCCTTCGAGGGACTCACCCCCAGCCTCCTCAGCCGCCGCGAAGCCCGCCACCAGGATGCCATCCGCATTCTCGACGACATCGTCAAACTCGCCCAGGCCAATCGCGCTCAAGTGGCCCTCCCCCAATTGCAGCCCATCGTCAAATGGCCCTCCGGCAAACCGCCCGAGATCACCTGGTCCGAGTTTGACTCTGTCGTCGGCCCCTGGCTGCGAGGCGATGCCTTTGCCGATCTTGTCCCCCTCGGATATTGGCCGCTCCCCGTCCTCGACAAGCTCGATTTGCACGAGCGTTCCAGCCGCAACGAATACTGGCAGGCCGCCGCCGCGCATTTCGATGCCATGCAGTGGCTCGGGCGCTCCGCCGTCGTCGTCGAGAAGCGCAGCCCCGGCCGGATGACCCTCGAAGAGACCTACGAGTTCTCCGAGCAGGCCGCGCAAATCCTCTCCGCCCATCCGCGCATCCGCGTCAGCGTCCCACTTGAAGAAGAGCAAATTCATCTCGCCTCCGTGCAATTTCCCCGATTGATTCCCGCCGACAGCCTGGACCGTTTGCTCTACGCCGCCCCCGGCCTCGTCTCCGTCCCTCCCGTCGAGCGCCTTCCATCCGCCGCCGCCGGCCGCTGGCTCCGCACCGACCTCCCCGGCCTTGTTCCTTACATCGGCGCTGGCGCTGACGAGCGCGAAGCGCGCCTCTGGGCCTGGCTGGCATTTCTGCGCGATGCCCGGCTCATTCAATGGACCGGCGTCCTCCCCTCGCTCCTCGATGCCGAGCAACCCGGCTATCCCGACGAAATGATCTGGTTCTATCCCGGCCAATGGTTCGGCGTGCAGGGCCCGGTCCCGTCCCTTCAGCTCAAATGGCTCCAGCGCGCCGAGCAGGATTACGAATATCTCTGGCTGGCCCGCCAGCGAAAACAGGAAGCCCGCGCCCTCGTGCTGGCGCGCCTGATGGCCAAGCCCATCGAGCTTCAGCCCGCCCAGCGCGAGGACCCGGTCTACGCCCTTCTCTGTGGCACCGCCAACTACAGCGCCTGGTCCCACGCGCTCGATCTGCTCTCGCGCACCATCCTCCTCAGCCAGCCCGGCCAGCCCGTCGATCCCAGCGCTGAAAAACAGCTCGCCATCGACACCGCCGCCTGGAGCAAATTGCAGGAGCGCCCCATGCTCCTGGCCCGCACCGCCGAGTGGTGGTACGCGCCCAACCCCGAAGGCCCCTATGTTGAGCTCCGCGCTGGCATCGACATCTACAACGCCGCCGACCGCCAACCCGAAAACAATCGCCTCCAATGGGCCGCCCTTCCCCCCGCCTGGACTGCCCTCGAACCCGGCCTCGATATTTCAAAACTCGGCACCTTTCGCGTCGATCGCGTCAACCTCACCGCCCGCGTCAAGCTCAGTCAAGTCAACGCCGCCTCGCGCCAGCCATTGGCCATCACCTTTATCGACGGCTTCACCGGCCGCCAGCATCAACTCCAGATGGTCGCCCCCGTCGCGTGGTGCGAAAAGCGCCGGGGCCCGCCCCCCTATCCCGATGGAAGGCTGGGTGATTGGGTCCCCGAGGATGCCATCCATGAGGGAAAACTCGTGCAGATGTGCAGCCGCCCAGCCCTGCAAAATCAGGAGCTCCGCTTCGCCGAAACCGACTCGGCCATCTATTCAAGCTGGAGCGGCGGCGCATTCCATCTCGGCTTCCGCGTCGATGGAATCGAAAAACCCAACCTCGAATCCGGCCGAAATTTTGTCGAGCACGAGCTCCGCCGCGCCTGGCGCGAGGATGTCTGCGAACTCCTTTTCCAGGCCGTCTACGCCGACAACACCCTCGGCCCGCTCCTCTACGTCGCCGCCAAGCCCCAGGGCCAGATCGACGTCGCCCGCCGGCTCGATCGCCAGCAGCACGCCAACCCCTGGATGGCCTTCAGCGGCGCTGACATCCGCTACGGCTTCGACATCGACAAAACCCTCTGGCGCGGCGAGATCGACGTCCCCTGGGACGCCTTCAACGACCCCGCCCACCAGGGCAAGCGCCCCGCATTGCTCCGCTTCAATTTCAGCCAGCACCGCGGTTCAACCGGCGAATCCGCCAGTTGGGCCGGCCCCATCGATTTCGGCCGCGACGAATCCTTCATGGGCGTCCTCCAAATCAGACAGCCAGACGACGGTCACTAAATCGCGCCCATCAGGTTCTCTGCGCCTCTTCCCCTCGCCCCGGAACTCCCCTTCTTCCCCTCTCCCCCGGTACTCCGGGGGAGAGGGCAGGGTGAGGGGGTTTTCTTCCGTCTTCCGTCTTCTGAATTCTGCCTTCTTCTCTCCCGGCATCCGTTCTAAAATGACATGCCAATGGTCCGCATCCGCGAAATCCTCGACCCCGACCTCCGCAAGCAAATCGTCGCCGCCCTCGCCGAGCGCCGCGGCTGCTCCATCGCCGCCATCCCCGACTGGTACGAGCTCGACGATGCCGACTACGTCGATCTCCTCAATCAATTGAATGAACAATCCGAAGAACAACAAGATTTGAAAGACCCCCGCATGTAGGGTGCGGCTCGCCGCACCATCATCTCGTCCGCTCCGCCACCAACTTCTGATACGCCCCGTGAAGCCTCTTCGTAATTGGCCCACAAACCCCGCCCCCAATCACCCGATCATTCCACTTCCCCACCCACCCAATCTCCCTCGTCGTGCTCGTAATAAACACCTCATCCCCCCCCATGCACTCCGCCTCCGAAATCGGCCTCTCCACAAACGCAATATCCAACTGCTTACACAAATCCGCCAGCACCAGCCTCGTAATCCCCGGCAACACCTTCGGCCCCACCGGATGTGTCAGAACTTTCCCACCCGCCACCGCGAAGAAATTCGACGCCGAACATTCCGTCACAATCCCCTTCTCCACAAACACCGCCTCATCACACCCCGCCGCCACCGCCGCATTCTTCGCCAGCACATTCGCCAGCAGCGCAATCGACTTTATCCAGCACCTCTGCCACCGCTCATCCTGCTGACTCATCAACTTCAACCCATCCGCCGTCCCCGCCGGCGCCACCACCGGCAGCGGCCGCGAATAAAACAAAACCGTCGGCCGCGAATCCGCAAAAATATGATTTCGCGGCGCTGGCCCGCGCGTGATCTGCAAATAAATCATCCCCTCCCGCACCGGACTCTTCTCGATGTATTTACCAATCTCCCGCGTCAGCTCCGCCTTGCTCAGCGGCGAATTCAACCGAATCCCCTCACACGATCTCTCCAGCCGATCCAGATGCTCCGAAAGCGTAAACGTCCGCCCGTTGTAAATCCGCACCACCTCATACACTCCATCCGCAAACTGAAACCCCCGATCCTCCACCCCAATCCGCGCCTCCGCCAGCGGCAGAATCTCGCCATTCATCCAGATCATTTCACTCATAAATATCTCGTATGCGCGAACCCAACTCGTAGGTCCGGCTGTGCCGGACATC
>JBGPEF010000450.1:0-4968 GCA_041482675.1 Tepidisphaeraceae bacterium
AATTGCTGTAATTGCCTTCGAACCAGACCACCTCGCTATCGCCCTCGAAGGCGAGAATGTGGGTGGCGACGCGATCGAGAAACCAGCGGTCATGGGTGATGATCACAGCGCAGCCGGCGAAGTTTTCCAGCGCTTCCTCGACCGCCCGGATGGTATGGACATCCAGATCGTTGGTCGGCTCGTCAAGAAGGATGACATTCGCCCCCTGCCTGAGCATTCGGGCCAGGTGCAGGCGATTTCGCTCGCCGCCGGACAGGGTGCCGACGCGCTTCTGCTGATCCGAGCCCGTGAAGCCGAAACGCGAGATGAAAGCCCGGACATTGACCTGCGTGTTGCCGACTTTGAAAGTATCCTGCCCGTCGGCGATGGTCTGCCAGACCATCTGGTCGTTGTTGAGCGACTCGCGCGATTGCTCGACGTAGGTGAGTTTGACCGACTCGCCAATTTTCAGAACGCCGCCGTCGGGCTTTTCCTCGCCGATGACCATGCGGAAGAGAGTGGTTTTGCCAGCGCCGTTCGGCCCGATGATGCCCACAATCCCCCCGGGGGGCAGCGAGAAATTAACCTTCTGCATCAGCAGCCGGTCGCCATACCCCTTGGTCAGGTCCTTGGCCTCTATAACCAGTTGCCCCAGGCGCGGGCCGGGAGGAATGTAAATCTCAATCTCGCTCTCCTTCTTTTTCGCATCCTCACTCAGCAGCGACTCGTATTTCGCGATGCGGGCCTTGCTCTTGGCCATGCGGGCGCGGGGCGACTGGCGAATCCATTCCAGTTCGCGGGCGAGAGTCTTCTGTCGTGCCGATTCCTGCTTCTCTTCATTGGCCAGGCGCGCCCCTTTCTGCTCCAGCCAGGAAGTGTAATTGCCCTTCCAGGGAATCCCCGCGCCGCGGTCCAGCTCCAGAATCCAGCCGGCGACGTTGTCCAGAAAATATCGGTCGTGGGTGACGGCAATGACGGTTCCCTCATACCGCTGCAAATGCTGCTCGAGCCAGGCCACGCTCTCCGCATCGAGATGATTGGTCGGCTCGTCGAGGATCAGCACATCCGGCTTCTGAAGCAGCAGCCGGCACAGCGCCACCCGCCGTTTCTCGCCGCCCGACAAAATCTTCACCGACGTCTCCCCCGGCGGGCAACGCAGCGCGTCCATCGCCATCTCAAGCTGCGAATCGATATCCCACGCGCCGATGTGATCGATCTTTTCCTGCAATTCACCCTGCTTTTCCAGCAGTTTATTCATCTTCTCATCATCCATCGGCTCGGCCATCCTGTCGCTGATGGCGTTATACTGATGGAGCAACTCCATCGTGCCCGCCACCCCCTGCTCGACAATCTGGCGGATGGTTTTGGTCTCGTCGAGCCTGGGTTCCTGCTCGAGGTAGCCGGTGGTGTAGCCGGGGGAGAGGGAAATTTCGCCCTGGAAGTCCTTGTCAACGCCGGCGAGGATGCGGAGCAGGGACGATTTGCCCGAGCCATTGAGGCCCAGCACGCCGATCTTGGCGCCATAGAAATAGGAGAGGTAGATGTCCTTGAGGACAAACTTCTTGTCGTGGGACTTGCTGACGCCGGTCATCGAATAAATGACTTTGTTGGGTTCGGTGCTCATAAACAAAACTTCTGGTGACTGAATTTGCCCCTACGGAATCGAATCGGAGGCGTTGAAAAGGAGGGGACCGTATATCACAACCTCAAAGCGGGTCAATGGCCGTTGCGAAAGTCCGGCAAATTTCACATCCCCTGAATCATGAATTATCATACAGGCATGAACAGAAATTATGCAGGGATGCAGATTGGCGATCTCGCAATCGAAGCGGGGATCGAGCGGCTGGCCGGAAGGGTTGCGGATGGAGACCACAGCTATTTCCCGCGCATCTGCCTGCTGGTGGACCAGGCCAGTGGAATGGTTTTGCGATGTGAAATCAGCGGCCCGGCAGGCGACGACGTGGCCCTCCTGTGCGAAACAATCAACAGCCTGGTTGACAGCTTCAACGCCTGGCCGCGACAAATCCACCTGAAAGATCCCCAACTCGCAGCCCGGCTGCGGGAAGTGATGCTGGCTTCAGGGGCACGCTTCGAAGTTGTGGTGCGCGAGTCATTGCCGATGCTCGAGCAGGCTTTGAGCTTCGTCGGTAACGCTGGGATCCCGCGGACGAAAAAGACACCGGCATTGATGGATGTCCCGGGGATGACGCTTGATCACGTCCTCGCCTTCGCCGAAGCGGCCAGGGAGTTTTACGACAGCGAGCCGTGGCAATACCTGGTAGATCGGGACCTGATCGAAATTGAATCGCCCCACGGTCCGCCGGGAACACAATTCGCGCAGGTGCTTGGCGCAGGGGGTGAAACTTTCGGCATGGGATTCGCCGCTTCTCGCAAAATCCACGAGGACCTGATCGCAAGTCGGGACGCGCCGCGCGGCGGCCTGTGGTGCATTCTCTTCGGCGATCTCGATGCCCTGGAATATGAGGATGGCGAATTGTGGCGGCTGCATCGCCTGCCGGTGGCGAACCAAGAGGCTTACGCCAGCTTCCAGAAAATCAGCAAAACCACCGCCAAACAGCCGACGCCCCAGCAACTGACCTGGGCAGAAGGATTGCTGCGGGCGCTGGCACAGACCAGCGAAGTTGAGCTCGATCCCGGGCACTGGGAAAAGGAAATCGAGACATTTTCGGGAACGCAGACTTATCGATTTTCGATGCCGGTATTGTTGGAAGCAAATGCCGGGGCCTCGACACTTCCCTCGGACATCCCCCCCGTCGAAGCGGCGCGGGAGCTCTGCGCCCGGGCTTGCGAGTCATTCGGCCGCGTGCAGCTAAACCTGGCGCGTCAGGCGCTGCAAGTCGATCCCGATTGCTTAGATGCCCTCATATTGCTGGCCCAACGCGAGGTGGAAGCCGAAAGGGCGCTGCCGCTGATGAGGCGCGCCGTGGAGGCCGGAGAGAGAAGCTTGAAAGAGCATTTCGAGAAGGGCGTCGGGAATTTTTGGCTTATCCCGGCAACACGGCCCTACATGGAAGCTCGCAGAAAGCTGGCTTTGTTGCTGACCAGCCTGGAGGAATTCCACCAGGCCGCCGACCACCTCCGGGATTTGATCCGCCTGAATCCCAACGACAACCAGGGAAACCGGTATCTTTTTGCTCAATGCCTGTTGCACGCGAACCGGCTGGATGAGCTGGATGAGCTGCTCAACCATTCGATATATAAGGATGATTTTTCGGCGGAGTGGGCGTTCACCAGGGCGCTGCTGGAATACCGCCAGGGAAAAGACCGGCAGGAGGTCCGCCGGCGGCTGGAAGCGGCGCAGCAGCTCAATCCATTCGTCGCGCCGATGCTCAGGGGAGAGTTGGATCCTCCAACTCGTCTTCCCGAAATCTATTCTCCCGGAAGCGAGGAGGAGGCGGTCATCTGCGTGACCCAGATCGCCGATGGCTGGCAGCAGTCGCCGGGGGCGTTGAAATTGCTCGAATGCCTGGTCGATACGAGAGAGAAGCTGGCGCGCAAATGGCAGCGCGAGCGGCAAAAGAAGCACAAGCGGCGCTAATTGTCGTGCCGCCGAAAGCGGCCCCCACAGCAGCCCGAACACAAACGCTCGTTTTCAAAAAAAGAGGGCACAGATGATATCCATCTGCGCCCTCGATTCTGCTTTCTCGATTAGGGCCGGCTTCAGCCGCCGGAGGATTGCGCAACGGCGGCCAAAGCCGCCCCCACGCAAACCGCTTACAACCCGCCGCGCTTGCCGCCGGGGTTTTGCATCATCATGGCCGCCTGCATGCCGGCCGAAACCAGCTTCTCGATCATGTCCGACGAAATCGCCGTGTCGATCCGAAGCACCGCGCCCTCGGTTGACATCGAAATCCCAATCGGGCTCATCTCCGGCAGACGCAGTGGAATCTTGAATCCCATCTGCCCCATGAAATCGAGCACGGTGGTCGCGATGTTGTCCAGGGCGATGTAGTAAGCAATCACCCGGTCCTTGGGAAGCTGCGCGGAGATCGCCTTCACCATGTCGGTCTGGGAAAGGGAATCCTCCTTCTTCTTGGCCGACCCGATGGCCGCGCTCACCAGCTCATCATCGCCGCCCATGACCAGCAGATAGTTCTTGTCGTCAACCGCGCCCATGTACCCGTTGAGGCCGCCGGGCCCGTAGAACATGTTGATCATCTGCTGCGCCTGCGCGGCTTCCGGCGTGTTCTTGTCGAAGTTGAACTTCATGCTGAATTGATCCAGCGCCACGCCATCCACCGTCTTGGCCGCCGGCTTGAGCTCCATGGCCATGTTCATGCCCGGTGCCTGCGGCAGCATCTTGAACAAGTCGGCCGAGGCCTGCATGTACGCCCGCTCCGCCACCGCCAGCTTCCTGGCATCGCCTTCATAAACCGCCACCGCCTGAATCACGCTCTGCTGCCCAACCGCCGTCGGCTGAACGTAGCCGAAGCTGAAGCGATCCATGGTGATCATGCCCGCCTTCAGATTTTCCAGCGCGGTGACCAGACCCTTGGTGTCGTCTCCGGCCGCGGCCAATTCCTTGACGATCGGCCCCAGCACGTCATCCATGATCTTCGCCGTCACCTTCGGATCCATCACCGCTCCGCCGAACGCAAAATACTTCACTGGGACCGGCGGCTTGTTCTCGTTGTTCTGTTGTACAGGAAAGTGGCTGGGCAGCCCGGCCGTCAGGCTGGCATTGGAATTCTTGAAGCTGCTCACCGTCTTGCCGCAATAGCTATCGGCCGTGAATTCGGCCTGAATGCTCGTGGTAATCCCTTCCTTGGCAATGTTCAGCCCGAACGTGGCGGACTGCGCATCGCCCAGGAACTGCTCCACCCCATTGAGGAACTGATTCACCACCACCTTGATCACCGGCACAAACTTCTGGTTCATCTGCGGGTTGCGCTTCAGCTCCGCATCGAGCCCGGTGAGCACCTGGCCGCGCCCTGCCTGGAATTTGGGCAGCACCCGCGCCGCGATCAG
>JBGPEF010000451.1:0-4965 GCA_041482675.1 Tepidisphaeraceae bacterium
ACCGGCGTCCGCCCAAACTCCCCACCCCACACCACCGCCGTTTGATCCAAAAGCCCGCGCCGCTTCAAATCCCGAATCAGCGCCGCCGACGCCTGGTCCATATCCGGGCACCGCTTCCTCAAATTATTATTGATCTGACTGTGATCATCCCACGGCTGCCCCGGCCCATAAACGACGTGAACCGTCCGCACCCCCCGCTCCACTAGTCTACGCGCCAGCAAACACCCATTCCCAAAGTGCGTACTCCCATACTCCTCGCGAACCTCCGCCGGCTCCCCCCGCAAATCAAACGCATCCGTGGCCTCCGACTGCATCCGAAACGCGCTCTCCATCGCCGCGATTCTTCCCTCCAGAAACTCATCCTCCCCAAACCCCTTCTCATGCTCCCGATTCGCCGCCTGCACAAAATCCAACTGCCTCCGCTGCGCCGCCAAATCAATCTGCTTATTCCGCAAATACCGAATCATCTTCTCCGGATCAGTCACCGAATCATCAAACCCCGTCCCCTGATGTTGCGCCGGCAAAAACCCGCTCCGCAATCCCGGCCCCCCTCCCCCACCCGGCCCAAGCACGACAAATCCGGGCAGATTCTGATTCTCGCTCCCCAGCCCATAGGAAATCCACGACCCCATCGACGGCCGAGTCGCTGCGATGTTCCCCGAATGAAACAAGCTGCGCGCCGGCGTGTGCGTCGGGTTAAACGTGTACATCGACCGCACCACGCACAGGTCATCGGCCATCGCGGCGAGCTGGGGCAGCAGCTCACTGATCTCCAAACCGGACCGCCCATGCCGCTTGAACTTGAACGGTGAAGGATAAAGCCCCCCCGTCGTGCGCTCGGTCCGCAGGTTCACCGAATCCGGCCTCTGCCCCGCATGTTTTTCCAGCGCCGGCTTGGGGTCAAACAGATCAACCTGCGACGGCCCGCCGGGCAGGAAAAGCACGATGTTGGCCTTCGCGCGGGCGGCAAAGTGCGCCTTGGGAAGAATCTGGGGTGATCGAGAAACGGCCGTCGCGGCAAGGGCGCGTCCATCGCCCACAAACATGCCCGCAAGCGCGACAGAGCCGAGCCCTGCCGAGAGCGAGCGCAGGAAATCACGTCGCGAAATTGGCGGCAAGATCAGGGCCAAAAAATCACCTCATTCGTGTACAGCAACCCATGTGCAAATTCCGCCAGCGTGCCGTTCGCAAGATACGACTCCGCGCGTGCGATTTCGGCCTCGCTGGGATCTCGCCCCAGCACCTTCCGATACATCGCCGACACCTTCGCCGTTGCGTCGGGCTCCTTCTCCACTCCCTTCGCCAACGCGGCCGCCTGGTCCTGCATGAACGGGCTGTTCATCGCGAACAGTTGTTGCAGCGGCGTCGTTGTGGTCTCGCGCGACGGGCTGTGCATCGTCGCCTCCGGAAAATCATAAAGCTGAAGCAGGGTATTAAGTCGGCCGCGGCTGACCCGCGCATACACCGTGCGCCGCCGGTTCTCCTGCTGATCCAGGTCCATCGATGCGCCGCCCACGCTGCGATCGAGCGTTCCGGCGGCCCGGAGGATGTTGTCACGATAAGCCTCGACATCCAGCCGTCGCGGATTCATGCGCCACAGCAGGCGATTGCCCGGATCGACCTTCAGCCCATCCTGGCGCGGCTGGCTCGCCTGCCGGTAAGTCGCCGAGAGCATGATCTCGCGGTGCAGCCACTTGAGCGACCACCCGTTTTTCACGAACCGCGCCGCCAGATCATCCAAAAGTTGCGGGTGACTCGGCCTCTCCCCCTGCGCCCCAAAATCGCTGGGCGTGGCAACCAGCGGCTTGCCAAAGTGCCACGCCCACACGCGGTTGACGATCACCCGCGCCGCCAGCGGCGCTGCGTCGGTGAATAGGCGCTCGGCCAATTCGAGCCTCCCCGACCCGTTGTTGAAGTCGAGATCACCCTTCGCCAGCACAGCAACAAACCCTCTGTGTACCAGCGCGCCCGGCTTGGAGACATTCCCCCCCGGCAGAATGTTCATGTCATGCGCTTGGCCCGGCTTCACGTCGATCATGGTGAAGTCCGCATCCGACCCATTCACCCACAGCCCCGCATCGTAAACCGCGTTGACGAACGGTTCGACCGACGCCCCGCGCCCGCGCCCACGTCGACCGGCCTGCTGCCCCTGCCCCGCGGCCGCGACGGCCGGTTGCGTGCTCGCGGGGCGCGAAGCAGGCCGCGGGCGCGGCTTCCCGTCATACGGCTCGGGATGCTTGGCCAGCTGCGCCAAATGAGCGTACATCTCTGGATGTCTCTCCGAGAGAAACTCCATGTCCGCCAGCGTCTTGTCCATTTCGACGACCGAGCGCTCCACCTTCACCCTCGCCTCGCGCGGCTTGCTCCCCGGTTCACTTCGCAACAGGTCGGCCACGTAGCTGAGGTAAAAGATCCGCTGCGCCGCGGCCATGAATCGTGTCTCGGTCTGCGCGTCAACATCAACAATCGGCCGTGGCGCCGCGACCGTGGACGCAAACACCCCGGCCAGCGCGTAATAGTCGCGCGTCGAAATCGGATCGAACTTATGGTCATGACAGCGCGCACACGCGACGGTAAGCCCGAGGATCCCCCGCGTCACCGTATCGACGCGCTCATCCCAGTCATCGGTGTAAAGGGTCTCAATCACATCCTTGGAGAGCCGGCCATCTTTGTGATACACCGGCCCCGCCCCCAGAAAACTGAGGGCGGCAAAATCGCGACGAGGGACGCCGCTCATCAGGTCCGCGGCCAGTTGCAGCTTGACGAAGCGGTCATACGGCACATCCTGGTTGATCGCTTGAATGACCCAATCGCGATAACGCCATGCGAAGGGATAAGGAGGATTGGTGGTCTCGGTGGTTGGGTTGTCCTCGCCATATCGCGCGACGTCGAGCCAATAGCGCCCCCACCGCTCGCCATATTGCGGAGACGCAAGGAGTTCTTCCACAATCTTCTCATAGGCTGCCGGCGACGGGTCTTTGGCAAACGCTTCGACTTGCTCGAAAGTCGGCCGCAGCCCGGTGAGGTCGACGTAGGCGCGTTGGATCAGCGTGCGTGGGTCGGCTTCCGCCGAAGGGGCGATTTGTTTCGCCTCAAGTTCTGCCAACACGAACCTGTCGATCTTCTTCTTCGGCCACGCATCTTGCCTGACCACCGGCCCGGCCACTTCCGCGACGCTCTGAAACGCCCACCACTTCCGCCCGGTTTCAATATTGGTCGTTGCCACCTTGCTGGCCGCCGGCGCGTCATCGCGCGGGTCAGGCGCGCCCATGCGGACCCATTGCTCAAACTTCTCGATCTGCTGCGGGCTCAACTTCTTCTTGGGCGGCATTTGCAGATCGGCGTCGCTCCACCGAATGGCCGTAACCAGGCGGCTGGCCTCGGGGTCGCCCGGCACGATGACCCGCCCATTCTCCCCACCCTTGACGATCCCCTGCGCCGAGTCGAGGACCAGTTTGCCCTTGATCTTCTTTGCCTGGGCCGAGTGGCATTCGTAGCAATACTGGGCCAGCACCGGGCGAATGTTTTTTTCGAAGAGTTCGACACCTTCTTTGGAAAGTGGCGGTTCGGCGGCCCGTGCCGCCACCGCGATAAGCGCGATGAGGAAGATGGGGACTGAAGGGCGCATCAAGTGAGTCATATTACGATAACTCAAGGGCCCGTTTCAGGGGTTTTTGTCGGCAAATATTACTTCGGCGGCTCTTTGGCCTTCAACCACGGCATCATTTTCCGAAGTTTTCTTCCCACCATCTCGACCGGATGTGAATTATCCTGCTCGTAGAGGCGCTTGAAGTTTTTCATTCCGCCTTCGTATTCAGCGCGCCATTCCCTGGCGAATTGGCCGGAGGTGATCTCGGCGAGAATTTTTTTCATCTCGGCCTTGGTCTGGGCATTGACGATGCGCGGGCCGCGGGTGAGGTCGCCGTATTCGGCCGTGTTGCTGATGGAGTAGCGCATGTAATCGAGCCCGCCGACGTAGATGAGATCGACGATCAGCTTCACCTCATGGACGCACTCAAAATAGGCCATTTCCGGCGGATATCCCGCCTCGATCAACGTCTCAAACCCCGCCTTGATGAGAGCGGAGAGCCCGCCGCAGAGGACGGCTTGTTCGCCGAAGAGATCGGTTTCGCATTCATCCTTGAAGTTGGTCTCGATGACGCCGGAGCGAGCGCCGCCGATGCCGCGGGCCCAGGCCAGGCCGACGTTGCGGGCATTACCAGTCGCATTCTGATGCACCGCGAGCAGGCATGGCACCCCCCCGCCGCGCTCGAATTCGGAGCGGACCAGATGGCCGGGCCCTTTGGGGGCGACCATAAGGATATCGACGTCTTTGGGGGGGACGATGGTTTTGAAATGGATGTTGAAGCCATGGGTTGCCCCAAAGGCTTTGCCGGCCTCGAGGTTTGGGGCGATGGATTTGTTGTAGACCTCGGGCTGCACCTCGTCGGGGAGGGTGACGATGATCAGGTCGCCGGCCTTGACGGCTTCTTCGACGCTGCTCGGATTGAAGCCTTTTTCCACGGCAAGCCGGCCATTGGGGCTGTCTTTGCGATTGGCGACGATGACCTTGATGCCGCTGTCGCGGAGGTTTTGGGCGTGGGCGTGGCCCTGGGAGCCGAAGCCGATGACGGCGACAGTTTTGCCCTTGAGGGCGTCGAGTGGGGCATCTTGTTCGTAGACCATCTTTAAGGGGTCGGGCATGAAAACTCCTGTTTCTTGGGTGAATCGGGGATGCTATAGGAAGGGTTGGAGGGCGTCAAAGGGGGGTGATCGCAGGGGGTTGTGGGAGGAGGGGTTAGGGGAGAAATGGGTTCGTTTTGAAATTTGTTGGTGGTTTGTGGTTTGTGGTTTGTAGTGCCGGATTCGTCTTCGGGGGCGGATTGGGAAATGGGTTCGATTTGAAGGTTGTTTGTGGTTTGTAGTGGGTTGTTTGTGGGGGGTTCTTCTTCGTAGGTGCGGGGG
>JBGPEF010000452.1:0-4960 GCA_041482675.1 Tepidisphaeraceae bacterium
CCCGCGCAATCCCCTCCCCCAACTCCCGCGCAGCATCCACATACCGCGCGGCCACGCGCTTGCTCGACGAGCAGTACACCGTCACGGCTCTAATCATGCTCAATCCTCAGGTTTCTCTTCTCTGCGTCTTTGCGTCTCTGCGTCTCAGCGGTTGCATCTCGTTCCCGATGCGAGTGATCCCGCCACTTCTGATCATTTCACATACCCCTTCTGCCGGAAATGTGCGATCGCTTCGTCAGTACTACCGAAAACCTTCGTCGCCGTCTCCGTCACAAACGGCGACGGCATCGCCCGGCACGCCCACACCACATACACTTCCTTCCCCCCCTCAAACGCATGCTGCAACTCCCGCTCCACCCCGCTCGACAGCGCTGGCTTCCCACTGGGCAACTCCGGCACCAGTGAGATGATCATGTCCGACTGATCGATCATCTTGAAATCCCGCGCATAAATCTGCCCCATGATGTCCCCCGCGATCTGCATCACATCCGAGGTCTTAAGACTCACCACCCCACCGCCCGTCGGCACCTCCACCATCGCCCTCCCCTCCTGCTGCGCCTTCTCGGCCGCCGTATAGATCAAAAACTCATCCACATCCCCCGGATCAAAACAGATGAAGTGCTCATGAATGGCTTTTTTAAATCTCTCGATCTCCAAAAGCGTCCCCGGCAGATCCATCACATGGCTCATCGGAAACGACAGATAAACCTTCTTCCGCTGCCTCTCGAACATCAATCGATAAATCGTCTGTATGGTCGGAATATCCCGCCCCCGGCTGATCATGAAAAAATGCCCATAGCCCCGCGTGATGTTGGCCAGAATCTCCGTCGCCAGCAGTTCCTCCTCCCGCCACACCATGATGTCCTTCAGCGTGTGATCGATCTCGTGGTCCTTCACCAATCGCTCATGCACGCTCTCCACGTTGTCCAGCAGCGTGATATACAAATCCGCGTCAAACGCCTTGATCTGATCAAAATCAAACGCCGCGAACAACCCGTGCCTCCACCGAAACGTCGCATGCGTATTCACCACCACATGCTCATGCTGTTCCGCCCCCCGCAGAATCTCCTTGAACACCGCGCGCCGCAGCGTATTCAATCGCGTAATCGGCAAATTCAAGATTCGACCGGCAGGAACATCCGGCGCTTCCTCATACATCATCTTCCCGACATGATAAACCTGAAGCTGATGTCCCCCCCCGCGCGCCATCTCCTCCACCCCCTCCAGATAGGGCCCCTTATCCACCCCCACCTGCCCTGTAATCAATACGCGCATGTCATGAAGTGTACCGAACGGCCATTCGGCATTCGTCATTCGTCATTCGGCATTCGGCATTCTTTAGTCATTCGTCATTCGACATTCGTCATTAGCCCGCAGCGTTCATTCGTCATTTGGCCGAAGGCCCGTTCTGCTTCTCAATCTCATCCCTCAACCGCGCCGCCTCCTCATATCTCTCTTCCTTCACCGCCCGGTTGAGCTCATGCTGGAGCTTCTTCATCGGATCCACCGGCAGTTTCCGTCGGATTTCCCTCCCAAACCGCCTCAATATCTTCACCTCATTCGAATGCCCATACGCCTCTTCCTGCCCAAATTTCGCGAAAAACCGGCGGATATCCTTCAGCGCCCGCTTCACCAGCGCCAGCGCCCGCCGGAAATTCGCCGCATCAAACTCAATCGACGCCAGCGCCCGTGCATTCATCATGATCACATACGGCCGATATTGCTCCAAAACCAGCCGGTCCTGCTCATCCGCTGCATATTTCCCGCACAGGTCCAAAACCCGCAGATTCCGCGCTGTATCTCGCGCCACGCCCAGGAATTCCCCGAGCACGAAGAGCGACAGATACCGATGATAATACATCAACGCCTCCTCCCGAAGCGACTGGCACTGCGAGGGGCTGAGGTGAAACCCCAATTCCGTCCCATTCTTCTTCCGATGGTCCTTCAGCCGCTTTTCATAGTAATCCAGCAGCGACTCGCACCCGTGCGGCCGCTCGCCATCCGGCCGGCCATCCATCTCCATCTGCAACAGCCCCAAATCCAGCCTCATCTGCAATTTCGGCCGTCCATCCGTCCCCGTGATCCTTCGCACGTTGATCGTCCCGGCCTCATACGCCCATCCTTTGAGAATATGGCCGATATCCTTGTGTGAAGGCCGCTGGCTTTTACCTGCGCCCGTCTGAGGTTTCTCTTCCTGCATGGGATACAACTCCATCTCGGCTGGCGGCCCGCCCATCTGCGCAGACCACCGGCAACTCAGTTGCCACCCACATTTTAGCCTACTTATCACCCCGAGGAAAATTGCCCATTGTGAACTACCCGCGCAGCGACAACCCCACACGGTTTTTCCGTATGGTCCCGATAAAGAGTTCACCAGATTTTTTGTTTGTTGGCCAACCTCAGGACCCTCGATACCGCAGATAGGCCGCTAACTCCTGCGCCCCCGTTTCATCGTCAGCGCCCCGGCCAGTAAAGCGAACCAGGCCGCCGACGGCTCCGGAACCGAATCCGCTCCAATAGATGCCGCAAAATCGGCCAGCAATCGCTGCTCTTCCGCACTGATCGGCCAGGCTTCGCCGCTGAAGCTGGTGTTGAAATGCGCGGCCAAGTCGATGAAATCCGAGATGGTGACCTGTCCATCGTAGTTCATGTCACCTTCCTGCCAGGTCACTCCCGTTTCGCCAAAATGCGACGCCAGATCGATGAAATCCGCGATGCTCACATTTCCATCCAGATTCGAATCCCCCACCACCGTTGCCCGAATCAGGATCATCTCCTGCCCATGGACATCGGTAACTCGCGCCAAGCCAACAGGATAGTAAAAAAGATGTGGGTACGGCCCGTTGTCGTAGATCCCATCCCAAGGATCGAACGACCCCGGCCCGTGCGTGTTTCTCAACGCCGCATACAGCGTCGTCTTTGCCAGCGCCAGATCGCTCGAATAGACGCGAACTGAGTGCGAACCCAGGTTAAGGCGCTGCGTTCCCGGATCGGAAAAATTGATCGTCAGCTCGTGCAAATCCTGATCAGCGCCAAGCTCAATCCAGCCCGTATTGCCAAGGGTCAAACCCAACCGCGCCGAAGCCGCCGTGGCAGGCGTCGCGGCCGAACCGGCGTTCGAATTCAAATTCAACTGACCATGCCTCACCGTAAGACCCGACCCCACATCGTGTTTTTGCACTCCATCAATCGTCAGCGTCCCAGGCCCCGTCTTGGTGACGCTGCCCGAAAATGCCAGCAGCGCACTGATCTTATGAGCCCCCGACGTCACGTTAATCGTTCCGGTAGTTCCATCCCCCACCGTCAGCATCCCACCGGTCCCGCCGGCAATCGTGTAAGCATTGGCATTGTCAAAAGTGATAGCGCTGACAGTTCTATTTCCATCCAGCGTCACCGTCCGCGGAGCCGTGATCTTCCCCAGAAAATTCGCCAGCGCCGTCGCCCCATTCGGCACCCCCACCGGCAGCCAGTTCGCCGCCACCGCCCAACTTCCATTCGCATCCAGATTCCACTGCGGCGGCGCGACGCTGGCTGCGTAATTCAGAAAAACATCGTTCCCGCTCTGGCTGATCGAAAACGACCCGGCCGTGTTGTTGGCGAATTGCGAGGAATCGATCGTAAACCTGACCGGATCAAACCCATTGATCCCCCCATCCGCCCTGGCAATCAGCCACGAATAATTCTCCTCCTTGATAAAACCAGCCGCCTTCCCCGCCGCGCCACCGTTGAGCGAATTGATCGCAATCACAAACCGATTCGCCACTCTCGCCGTCATCGACAACTGTCCATTGACGTTCCACAAATCCCAATTCTCACCGCCGCTTCCCCATGCATCGTCCATCTCAAACAGATACGTCCCGCCGGAATCCCAGATCGTATTCCCGCTGGTCATACTCCCCGGCGAATTCCCCGGCGAAGCTTTCCCGCCCGCCAGAACATTAATAGGCCCAAATACTCCCGTCCCCTTCACCAACCCACCCGAGTTGATATTCGTCGTCCCGTTGATCGTGCCATCGTTGACCACCAGCCCCCCATTGACCTCCAGTGTTTGTCCACCCAGATTCAGCGTGCTGCCCCCAACGTCGCTGGTAATATCGATGCCGCTTCCAGCGCTCGTCACCAGCGGCGTCACACTATTGTTCAGCGTCCCTGCGAAAATCCTGATTTGGCCATTGTTGAGAAAATCGCTGACATTGGTGGTGGCGTAGCCAATATCCAGCCGCGCGAATTGGCCGTTCACCCCGTGACTCCAGTTGAGAATGTTCCCGGCGCTATTGCTGATCAGCCCGTTGTTGGTCACGTTGTTCAATTGCATCGGCCCGGCTGGGTTAAAGTGAACGTTGAGGCCGATTGTAGTGCCGTTAAAGCTGGCCACGTTTTGAATGTCATGCGTTCCCAGGTTGCCCTCGAGGAACCCGCCGCTAATCGCCGGACTGTCGTATTTAATAGTTCCCCCGAAATTGGCCAGAACGGTACTGGACCCCAGATTCCCAAAGCCCAGGATGAGCGTGCTGCCGTTGTCGGATCTGTATTGAGAGGAAGTTCCGGAGTTGAGCCGCAATGTGCCCCCATAGACCATGGTGAATCCGGTATAGCTGTTCGAGCCCGCCAGAATCTGCGTCGATCCGCCCACTTTGGTCACGTTGCCGTTGCCCGTGATGTTCCCCGTAAAAGTCGACGTGCCGCTCGAAGCACCGATCCCCACATCGTTCGAGCCCGGCGCACCGTTATTGTTTATGTGAACGGAGCCGGCGCCAGAGAGGGATCCGGTGCTAAATGTGCTTCCGTCCACGGTGATCGAGGAGCTGCCATTCCACAACTTCGTATTGGTGCTTTGCACCCAGCCCCCATTGCTCACCAAAATCTCGCCGGTACCGCCAATGGGGTTGCTCGTATTGCCCCCCAGATCAAGGTTGTTGTTAATCGTCCAGGTCGAGTAGGCGCCGGTCACCGTCGCCGC
>JBGPEF010000453.1:0-4920 GCA_041482675.1 Tepidisphaeraceae bacterium
ATCCTTATACCCCTCGAAAATCGAATAAAACCCAACCGGATGCTCATGCCCCCCCGTAATCAACAACGCGCGAACCGCCGGTGACTCCGTCTGAGCCGCCGCCGGCTCGGCCGCGCCTCCGCCAATTCCGGCCAACAACAAAACCCCAATCAAACATTTCCCAATTGTGATTGCCCGCATAACCAACCAGTATAACCGGCCGAGCCCGGGCGATCTCATGTGCGGCGTAAATGGTGGGGCGGACATTCTTGTCCGCCATCCTTCGTAGGGGCGCCTTCAGCCGCCGTGCCCTGTGGCATCGACACCCTCAAGCCGGCCCGCAAGGCCGAATCACGCTGGAGAAAGCGCAACGGAGCTGAGAAGATGCGAGACCTGATCGACGGCGTCGTGTTCGTCGACGGAGAACGAATCGCCGCTTAAGGTTGTCGCGGCCGTCCACAGCTTTTGGAAATAACTCAGCCCCGGCGATGCTGCTCTTCCACTACACCGACCTCGATGGCTACAACGCAATAAACGCGTCGCCAACCTGGGTATTTCGAGCCATTCAGCCTCCCGGAGGCCACGAATTTGGCGCCTATTTCACAACATATTCCCCAGACCGCCCCCTGTACAAACTCGGCACGCCCATCGAAAAGCGTGGGTACCTCTTCTGTTTTACCGACATCGGCGACCTGAACCCAATCCGTGGCGGACGTGGATCGTATATACTATTCTCAGCGATGGACTATCCCGTGATACCTGACCGGCAGGTATGGTCTGGACCGGCCAGCGACTTTAGACTTGTGATGCCATGATTGCACGGACAGACATCATCGTTCCCGCCCCTCTCGCGCCTGCCTTGGCGCTCGATGCCTCTGTGCGCACCATCGTGAGGCATTGGCCGGACGCCGTCATTGTGGATGGAGAGGATAAGCAGGTTTTCCATCGCCACCGCGACGTCCCGTTCCGCAAGTTGACCGACATTATGGTTTTTAAGGATCGGCATTCCTTGAACGACTGGCGGGAGCACGGGCCGACCTCCAGCAACATCAACTCGATGATTAATCTCGTCTGGCTGGACAACCAACTGACGATTGTCGTCGACGACGCTTCCGACCCTGCGATTCAAGGGATCATCGAAGGCATCAAATCGATTCTTCGTCAGCCCATATTCAACATTGCCGCTTGAGATGCCGCATGGTCGCTCCACAGCAAGATCTCCTGGAACGTCTGATTCGGGATTGCGGCCAGGGGTGGATCATTGACTTCTTCGGCGATCCCGCAAGAGCACTGGCCGCGCTGGAAAAACTGCTGGGCGAGACAACCGTCGCGTATCGCCGCCGTTACCCGCACCCCTCGCCAGTGCCCAGTGTTGAGTCGCTGGCGGAGGAGCATGATCGCAATCCTCATCGAGTCAAGGCGTTTCTACAGGCTTTGAGCGCATCGCCATCCCCTGAAATGCTCGTCATGGTTTGGAGAATTCTTCAGGGCGACGTGATCAATCAGCTTCGTGTGGATTACCTGGCCGAGCAAATCTTCTCGCTCGAGCTCCAACTCGCTGGCGACGATGGGTCGATTCAGAGTTTCGCTTCTTCCAACATCGATGATGCAGCTCTCCTGCGGCACTTGGGGATCATGAAGATGGCAGGCCGGCCCCTCTTTGATGGCTTCTATCCCATGCAGCACTCATCGCGCGACTAAGGCAGATATCTCGCCCGATTCACCCCCCACTGCACCGCCCGATCCACCACCGGCTTCCTCTTCCACTCCTTCATCTCAATCCGTTTCGCATAACAGACATCATTCTCAACTCCCTATTCTCCCTCTCCCGGTACTCCGGGAGAGGGTCGGGGTGAGGGTTTTTTGGTGGGGCGGACATTCTTGTCCGCCATCTGGGTGGGGCGGAACATTCTTGTCCGCCATCCTTCGTAGGGGCGGCTTCAGCCGCCGTGCCCTGTGGCATCGACACCCGATTTCGACCGGACATTCCCTCCACCGCGGCGTATTCCTGCCCCGCCGTGGTGCTGTGGTCGCGAAACCCAAGCCCCGGAGGGGCGCAAGACGGTAGCCACGGGCGCAAGCCCGTGGTGCTATGGTCGCGGAGCCTAAGCCCCGGAGGGGCGAAAGACGGCAGCCCGTCGGCTCACGACTCCAACCCAGCCAATTTTGCCCCGCCAAGTCTACACCCGGTATACTTCCAACCGCATGCTCGCACGAATCCATTCCTTCGTACTGCGGTTACTCCTAAGGGAGACTTTCAGCTTTGGGGAATTCCTACTCATCCCTGTTACTGCGCTACATCCTATTGTCGCGATCCCGACACAAATCACCGGAAGCATCAGATATTCCAAGCTAATTTTAGAGAAATAATCGCCCATCGGCATCTTCTTCATTCCAGCGCCCCCGCAACATCCAGCGCCCCATTGATCTTGGCCATCGTCGCTAAATCCGGCGTGTGCTTGCCCTTCTCCAGTCGATTCAGCGTTTCAATGCGAATTCCCGCCTTGCGTGCCAGCGCGGCCTGCGAAAGACCGACCGCATCCCGCGCCGCAACGATTTTTTGCGCCATCATGACGCGCATCGCTTCGGCAGCTGAATAAGTGCCTTCAGGAGAGACCGCCGGCATGCAGGGGAGTGTTTTGCACCGGTTAGGATGACCTGATGTGCTATTCACAGTCCGAGCTCTGCTTTTACTTTTTCCCATGGGATTCCCTTGCTGCGATTCCTGCGATAGGCCCGGAGTTCCTTCATAGCCGAGTCTCCGAATGCTCGATTCACCACCGCCGTTGACCGTTGAGCCGCCGTTTCAAACCCCGCCGCCACCAGGGCATGAAACGGGGACTGGGCTAGTTTTTTAGAGCAACAAAGGGGGACATTCCTACTTATCTACAAAAGAATACATTACGGTTAGGGTCTGCTTCGGCACACCCCCCCCTCCGCCGGAATCGTCACGGCGGTCGTCACTCTCCAACCTCTCTCCGCTGCTGTCCACCCCCTCCACCACCACCAAAGAATTCCACCATTTCCCCCCTTGACCTACCCCTAACTGTACCCTAATATGCCCCCAAGGAGGATCGAAGCTATGGGGGTACATTGGGGGAACTCATCAAACTCAGCTCCGGCCGCGCTGGCCCATCACCCACTGGCTGCTGCGCCCACCCATTCTCTCTCCCCATCCCGCCATCCCGCGCCTATCCCCTTCCCACCCCCTCCAACCCCCCCGGACACAACCCGGACCTACCCCGGACCTATTCGGGACCTAAACGGGACACAAAAAGGACCTATTCGGGACCCTCTTTCCCGTCCTTTTCGTCTCTCAGTATTATTCACAACTCTTTTAGGGGGAGCCTGATATGCCAGGAATCACCGGAACCACGAACGAGCAATCTTCTTTTCTCCGCTCATTCCTCAAAAACCCCACCGGCCCCGCCCCAATTTTTCCCCGCCAAGTCGACAGACGTTATACTTCCGGCCGAATGCTCGCCCGCATCCATTCCTTCGTCCTCGTCGGCATCGATCCGCTCCTCTGCGAAGTCGAAGTCGATGTCTCCAAACAAGGCCTGGAAAAAACCACCGTCGTCGGCCTGGCTCAGTTGGCCGTCAAGGAATCCATGGAGCGCGTCCGCCGCGCCATCATCAATTCCGGCTACCCATTCCCCGGCCACAAACTCCTCGTCAACCTCGCCCCCGCCGACGTCAAAAAAGAAGGCCCCTCCCTCGACCTCCCCATGGCCATCGGCCTGCTCCGAGGCACCAATTCCATTCAGACCGATCGCCACAAGGAATTCCTCATCGCCGGCGAGCTCGCCCTCGACGGCCGCCTGCGCAAGATCAAAGGCGCACTCTCGCTGGCGCTTCTGGCCAAGCACAAAAAATTCACCGGCGTCATCCTCCCCGAAGAAAATGCCCGCGAGGCGGCCGTCGTCGAGGGCATCCAGGTGTATCCGATGGCGACTCTGTCGCAGGCCGTCAGTTTCCTCAATGAGCAATTGCCCCTCGAGCCCTATGAACTGGATGGCCAGATTTATCAGGCCTCCAAGATCGCCCCGCCCAACGATTTCGCCGACGTCCGCGGCCAGGAAGCCGTCAAACGCGCCATCACCATCGCCGCCGCCGGCGCACACAACATCCTCATGATTGGCCCGCCGGGAACCGGCAAGTCGATGCTGGCCCAGCGCATCGCAGGGATTCTGCCGCCGCTCTCGCGCACGGAATCGCTGGAGACGACGCGGATTTATTCAGCTCTCGGCCTGCTGCCGGAGGGAATCGCGCTGATGGATGACCGCCCGGTGCGCCAACCGCACCATTCCGCCACCGCCCAGGCCCTCATCGGCGGCGGCAGCACGCCGCGCCCCGGCGAAGTCTCGCTCGCCCATCACGGCATCCTCTTCCTCGACGAGCTGCCCGAATTCTCCCGCTATGTTCTCGAGATGCTCCGCCAACCGCTCGAAGGCGGCGAAGTGACCATCGCCCGCGTGCAGGGGGCGGTGAAATTCCCCGCGCGCTTCATGCTGGTGGCGGCCATGAATCCCAGCGCCAGCGGCTACGCCCAGGCCGACCAGAGCAAGCGCGACAAATACCTCTCCCGCGTTTCCGGCCCATTGCTCGATCGCATCGACATTCACGTTGAAGTGCCCTCGGTCCCGTACCGCGAACTAACCAGCCGCCGCGCTGGCACCGATTCGGCCACCATGCGCCAGCAGGTCCTCACCGCCCGCGACGTGCAGCGCAAACGATTCAAAGGCGAAACCAACAACGCCTCCATGGATTCGCGGCAACTTCGGGCCCATTGCGAGCTGGATGAAACCTGCCTTCTTCTAATGAAGCAAGCCATGGAGGAGTTGGGCCTCTCCGCGCGGGCCTACGACAAGGTGAGGCGCGTCTCCCGAACCATCGCCGACATGGAAGGCGCAGAATCAATCCGCGAGCAGCACCTGGCCG
>JBGPEF010000454.1:0-4911 GCA_041482675.1 Tepidisphaeraceae bacterium
ATCGATCACCCAGCATCCCAACCCGCGCACCCCCACCCACAACCCCACAACTCCATTATATAGTGTCTATCGATCCTTGGGTGCCCCGTTGCCCCACAATACCCCCGCCCGACCGACCCCCTCGTGCCACCTCGCTACCTCGTAGGGGGCGGCTTCAGCCGCCGCTCCTCCTCCCAGCCTGGGCCGCTTGAGCCGACCACCTGGCTCAATGATCTCGCCTTTGCACCAGCACTTTCCGACATTCTTGCGGCATTCGCTGCCCCGGCGTCCCCCTGGGCAACCCCACTACCTGTCCGCCTGGCTGCGGCCGTGACGACCGGGCACCGGAGGGCAAGCGATCCCCGCATCGCGCCAGCCTCCTCACCCCTTTCAACCCCTCTCTCACCCTTTCCTCCCCGCAATTCCAAGGGTGATGAGGTGGGTGCGGGAGGGGAAGAGGGATGTACTCATCCTTCTTTCCCTCCTGCATCTGCGATTGAATGGATATCAACTTCGGAGCGTCTTATTCGGGGGAGAGGGCCAGCGTGAGGGGGCCTTCGCCTACTGGCTACTGCCTACTGTCTACTGTCTACTGACTACTGCCCTACTATTCTTCGTCATTCGTCATTCGACATTCTTTCGTCATTCGTCATTTCGCCGCCTCGCGGCCTCACTCCCCCATTTCCAGTATCAGCTTCGCCCCCTCATAAAACCCCTCCCCATCCGCCTGTATCAGCGCCCCGCAATGATCCAAAAAGTATGTGAGGATTTGCCCATTCGCATCCCACCCCGCATCATCCATATCCCCCTTCGGCAACCTCAGCCCCACGATAAACCGCGTCGCCTTCAAATGATCCACCACCTTCTTCTTCACCTTATTCTTCACCACCGCCCCCACCCTCTCCAAAAACCCCTTCAACTCCTCATTCGCCGGCCCATTCCCCTTCGCATCCATCCTCGTACATTTCGCGATAATCGGCAGCTTCCCCTCCTTATAAACCAAACTCACCTGCTCCCACCCCCTCGACTGCATCTTCATCGGATCCCCATTCTCCACCTTCACCACCACCCCCCTCGTCCCCAACCACTGCACCACCTTGGTAATCGGCGGAACTTCCTCCCCCACACAAAACGCCCGTATATAACTACCCATGATCCTCCTCTATTTACGACTCGGGAGAAAAATCGGAATGTCAGCATACTTTGGCAATCGCGCGTTTCCAACGGATTTCCAAAATCCCCCGACCGCCAGCCCGCCCGCTCCCCCCCTCTCCTAATCCTTCTCTTCCTCTTGCTCTTAGTCTTCTTCTTAGTCTTACTCTTTCTCTTAATCCTACTCCCCCGCACATTGTTCGGATGATGGTGAGGGCGCATAACTCACCCAAAATCGCACGCCCCGCCACCCCCAATCCGTTTATAATGCATAGGTCCAATGTCCACCCCCCTCCCCCAACGCGTCCCCAAAAACGCCCCTGGCGACTTCTATGTCGAGCGCGGCCTCTGCACCAAATGCTGCCTCCCGCACGGTGAAGCTCCCAACTTGCTGAATGACCCCAACCAGCCCTTCGAAGAATGCTACTTCCGCCGCCAGCCGCAAACTCCCCAGGAGATCGATCAGGCCATCAACGCCATCTGCGTTTCGCAAATGTGCGCCCTGCGCTACGGCGGCCGCGACCCCGAGATCATCCGCAAACTCCGCGGCAGCCAATGCGATCATCTCACGGATGCCGCGCCGCAGCCGCCCGAATCCGAAAAACGCACGCCCACCCATTACACCTTGCCGCAGAGAAGAAGCTCACTGCGCCAATGGCTCACAACTCTGTTGGTGATAGGGGTCATTACCCTGGCCATGGTTTGGTGGATGCAACACCGCTCAATGCCATGGGCGGCCGCCAGAGCCCTGGACAACGCGGAGCAATACGAGCTCTTCTCGCTCTATCCGCGCATGTCGGAGGACGAATTTCACAATCATCGAATTCTCGGCCACTCCCCAGTCATTGATCCGGCCATGAGAAAGCGCCTCACTGACGCGCTCAAGAAAGCCGCCCGCGACAGCGACGGCCGGATGATGTCCTGCTTCCAGCCCCGGCATGGGCTACGCGTGACCCGAGGCGCGCAAGTCACAGATTTTGTTATCTGCTTTGAGTGCCTGCACCTCGCGGTCTGGAGAGACGGACAGAAAATTGCTTATTTCACGATCAGCGATTCCCAGGCAGCCGTGTTCAACGACGCGGTTTTGAGTCTGGGCCTGCCGCCCGCGCCAAAGGAACCATAACCCCTCCCAACCAGCCACGGCCAGCCGGCCCAAAATCCCCCCTGTCCTCCGGAGGGCAGCAGTCACCTAGAATCAGTAACTGAGGGGCGACGCCTTTTCGTCGCCCGAAGATTTATCGGACGTCGCGGAGGCGGAAGAAAATGTGATGACGCCCAGCCTAGGGTGTATATTAATAGCAGTGCACTTGCAGCTTGTGGTTGATGCCCTTTGGTGTCGCCGCTATTCTCGCTGGTTGCTAATTCCGATCCAATGCCTGTAGCAATAAAAGGTTCATTTCCCTCCGCGTTTCGGCTCGCATTCGAGCTCAGGTATAGGTTTGGCTTCACCTATCTCGACCGGTGTGGGAGAACAATCAACCTCATCATGCGCGACCATCCCGAATGGATTCTCCTCAATCAACTCAACCCACAAAATGCGCCACTGGTCAGTACGAGAAACGGGTGTCGATTCAACTTCTCCGCGGCGCGTCTGGATTTGGGCCTACAAAAGCCTATGGGTGAGGGTTCGCTCTCCTCTGAAGACTTCATGGTTTTTCAGGAGCAGGTCGAGCAGCTCGTTCCACTGATCATCGATCAGCTATCGCTGGAGGATTTTTCGCGAATCGGCTGTCGGATCTGGTATCTTTTCCCATTCGACCAGATGAGGCAGGCAGAAGCGTGGCTTAAAGACCTAGGTTGTTTTTCAGTTTCGGAGAGGTTTTCGGGTGCTTTCGACGGTACACTAGAAGGCGTAAACTTTACGGTTGTGCTGGCGTCGCTTGACCGCAAATTTCGCATTGGTTTTGACACGGTGGAGCGGACTGTCCCTATCGATCTTGGCGATAGCGTTATGGCTATCTCAACCCATCAGCTGCCGTCGGAATTGAAGGAGGAAAAAGGACAGCCACGCCACCAGCGAACCAACCCGCGCTTTGAAGCGCTGTTGGCCAAAGCAAAGGCGAAGAAACTTGCCGCGGAAAACGCGGCATACGCCGCAATGATCGATGTTGATGCCTCCCAAGACGAGCCCGAAGTGGTTCGAGCGGGGGAATTTGTGCGGACGACTCTTGATCAGGCGCTAGATCGACTCCGAAAGGCGATTGAGTAATAAAATGATCGGAGAGCAGGGCACACCATTCTCGGTCGCAAATGCACCGGCGTTTTCCCATGGACAAATCTCGAGCCTCATGGAGGCGACAGCTCCAAGCGAGCCAGGTGCTGCATACGAGAGCACTCAGCGTTCAACATTGGGATTCGCTGAACCTCGCTTTGAGCCATCCACCCCGCGTCTCCCCAAGCCGCCATCCAACGCGACCCCAGCGCAACGATATGCCCTAAATACGCACCTTGGTGAGGCGCTGGAGCATGCACGAAACATGGAAGCAGCGGCTGTCGACGCAGATGTTCTCACGTTGGCGAGCGAAGGTGTCCTGCTCACGACCAAGTTGTCTTTGATATGGAGGCTGCGGCATCTCCGAGAAGACGACTGGCGGTCAATCATCAATTTCGTCCAAGGGGTGATCGCGAAAGTTGAGTTCGAGCATTTCAACCAAAAGCAGTGCGCCACTCTCGTTCGCATTCTGGAACGACACATACATCCAGATGCCAATGATGAGGATGTGCGCAGCACAGTGATGCTGCTCGAGCGGGCGGGATTCAACGCCTGGAGAGGGATTTCAGATAGAGAGACGACGGAGCAGTGATGTCAGGGGAGAAGCAGTCACAATCCGTAATCTTCACCGACACGAGCATTGAGATTGGTCGGACAATCCATCGAGAGGAGATTCAGATCTCCATCCACAAACGGCTATCCGATTTTTCAAAAGTCATAACCGGGATGGCGGTGCGGAACGAATATAAGCGGCGACTGTTGAAGCAGGCGAAGTATCTGCTGAGTCAATTCGAAAGAAGGGGCTCTTATGACAAAGTGCGTCGACATGTTCAAGATACTCTGAGAGACTTCGGCGGCCAGCGACAGATTTGCCTTCAAACGCTCACCACGATCGACGAACATGACGATGACACCGACCGAACTGAGCGGGCCCGGCTCTATCTCCGCGACCTATTGCGTTTGGGTTTGGAGGTGTTTGATTCTCGTCATAATGAACTCGTGCGAGGTTCCGGATGCGCGATGGCCGCACAACCCATTAAAGAGAGAGTACCGTATTTGGTCTATGATTTTGGTCCCGACAAGTGCGTGAAGTTCAAGCAGACCTGTACAATTAACAGCTTTCTAACGAAGCATCGAGAAACCTTGGAGAAAATCGCCAATTATCTGGCAACGCTTCCATCGGGCAAAGAGAAGGGCGAAAAATCTGAGGAGTTGCAGGCGATTGAAGGGTTCATCCGCACCTTCCTCGAAGACCCCACGAAGATCACCAGTGAAAATCCGTGCAGCAAGGTCGGCGACCTTCTAATCGCCCTTGAAAGCGCGGGTACCGACAACTTCTACACAATGAACTGCAGAGAGAGCCAATATCTGTGTCATGTCTTGGGACAGCGAATGATCTACAGGCCACCTAATTCTGACAATCCAGAGCAGGATTGTGCCGCGAGCGCGGATTGGCCACCTTTCTAAATATGCACGTAGAAAAGGGGCCACCCCTCCACCCCAGCCAAAGGAACCTGAATGAAACCACCGCTGTCCTCCGGCGGGCAGTAATACCTTCACCCACCCTG
>JBGPEF010000455.1:0-4890 GCA_041482675.1 Tepidisphaeraceae bacterium
CGCTTGCACAAATCAGCAAGCCAGGCACCGCGTTGTGCGAGCGTGGGAGAATCGATTCCCTCCGGCATGAGAAGCACGTCGGAGGGCTGCCATTCACGCAGTTCGGATAGGAGCTGCTCAATTTCGCGTAGATCGTCCTCGCTGCAAACGACGAATTTTAGCTGGAAATCAGGCGATTCGTCGATGAAGCGCTGGATCACGGGCACGTTGATGCGATGTTTTTCATGCGCTTCGGCGAATCGGCCGTTCTCACGCTCCGAGGGCGTTGAATTGGCGAGCTTGGGGGAGAGGCTGGCCAGGTCGAGTTGAATTGGCTTGTAGACGGTCGCGGCGGTCTCGATGGTTATGTGGCAATTGTGTTTTTTGAATGCGGCCGCCAGCTCGGTGAGGTCGGGCATGATCATGGGCTCGCCGCCGGTGAGGACGATGTGTTTGGCGGAATGCGGCCGCCAGGCTGCGAGGATTTCGCCCACAGTCATGTCATTTCCTTCGGGCTCCCAGCTTGCGTAGTTGGTGTCGCACCAGGTGCAGCGCAGATTGCAGCCGCTGGCGCGGACGAAAAAGGAGGGGACGCCGGCCAGCTTGCCTTCGCCCTGGATCGAATAGAACAATTCGGCCACTTTCATCTGAGTTCAATCTTATCACGGGTCCTGTAGGTCCGGCTGGGCCGGACGCAGGATTGTCCGGCACAGCCGGACCTACAAGGGGTTCCTGGTTGCTATAATGAATCAATGGCCGAACCGGTGAAAAACAAGTGTGCCTGTCTCCGGTGTTTCTGTCCGGTGCCGGCGGGGAAAGGGGTGGTGCGCGAGGGGAAGGTTTATTGCAGCGAGATCTGCGCGTATGAGTGCACCGAGCAAACCTGTGTCTGCGTTCATGACCGATGTGATGAAAAGCATTGATCCCGCCGCCGCTCCCATGGCCAATCCGCTTCATGCAATTCACGAAAAAGCCCAGGCCGAATTTCAGGCGTATGGGCAGACGCCGATCGTTTTGACATTTGGTGAGCCACAGGCCGAATATGCGGCGATTCGCAAGTCGGCGGCCATCATTGATCTTCCTTATCGCGGGATTCTGGAGCTGAGCGGGAAGGACCGTCATGCGTTTGTGAACAATCTGCTGACGAATCAGGTTTGGGATAAGGAGACGAAAAAGGGGCTGAGTGCTGGCCAGGGTGTTTATGGATTTTTCCTGAACACCAAGGGGCGGATTATCAGCGACATGAATGTGTTGGAGCTTGGCGATCGGCTTTTGCTGGAGATGGATGAGGAGCGAGTTGAAACGGTTCGCACCGCGTTCGAGAAGTATCTTTTTGCCGAGCAGGTGAAGATGAAAAGCCTGGTGGGGGCGGTTCATGAGCTGATGATCACCGGGCCGCGGGCGGGGGAACTCCTGAGAGTTGTAGGGTGGGCACCGCCCACCATCGGAGTTGAAGGTGGGCAGTGCCCACCCTACGCATCAGCGACGACGCAATTGCTCGGACAGCAAGTTACCATCTTTCGCGACGATGTTTGCGGCGTGCCTGGGTATGTGCTGATCATTCCCACGGCGGCGGCGGAGCAGTTTTGGAATCATTTTGCGCAATCGCAGCAGGGGGATTTCGAGGATGACATGCGATTTCGCGGGCTGGCGCGTCCGGCGGGTTGGGCGGCGTTCAATGCGACGCGCATTGAAGCGGGCCGGGGATTATTTGGGATTGATTTTGACGAAACGATTCTTCCGGCAGAGACGGGGCAATTTGATCGGGCGGTTTCGATCACCAAGGGCTGTTATCTCGGCCAGGAAATCGTCGCCCGCATGCACGCCCGCGGCCAGGTTGCCAAAAAACTCGTCGGCATCCGGATGGAAAGCGATGCCTTGCCCATCGCGGGCGCGAAGATTTACGACGAAAAGCAAAACGAAATCGGCGGCATCACCAGCAGCACGATCTCGCCGGTCCTTTCCAACATCGCGATCTGCCTGGGTTACGCGAAAAAGACTTTTTTCGCCACGGGCACGAAGCTGCACATTCCGGCCGAAGGATCGATGCGAACCGGGCTGGTCGTGGAACTGCCATTTATATGACTAGCAAATTTTTATTGACGCCATGCCGCCACTCGTTACAGTGATGCTCGCTCACGGGCTCACCATCTCGCACCAGGGTTTGTTCCAAAGTAGTTGAAGGAGGAATCTCATGTCTCGGCGCACGATCCTGCTCTCGGCCTGCGTGCTGCTGGCGAGCGCGACTTCCGCGAAAGCAATTACCATCGTTTTGACCGATACCGGCTCGACACCCATGACGGCCGCACAGCTGTCGGCGTTTAATGCGGCGGCCGATATCTGGGAGGGGACTTTTTACGATCCGATCACGATCAACATCAATATCGAATTTGCCAGCCTGGGCTCGGGTATTCTCGGCTCTACCGCGACGCGCCGTGTCACCCATCCCTGGTCAACGGTTCGCTCCGCGCTGATTGCCGAGGCCAGCGGCAGCGAGTTCACGGCGGAAAGCCTCCTGCCCGTGGCCAGCATTCCGCTGCTGGATATCAACGGAACGCGCACCGACGCGAACATCACCATGAGCTCCGCCAACGCCAAAGCGCTCGGTCTGGGCACGGCCAATGATCCGGTTTATGGCACTCCGCCGACGGGAGGGGCGGATGCGCGAATTCAGTTTGCGACTGCCTTCGCCAGCCAGTTTGATTTTGATCGCAGCGACGGCGTGGGGGTGGGGAAGACGGATTTTATAACCGTGGCCGCACATGAGATTGGGCATGTGCTGGGATTTTTCAGCCTGACGGATGTGCAGGATGGGAACGCGGGGCTGGTGCTTCATCCCAACACGCTGGACATGTGGCGCTTCTCGCAGACCGGCGGCGCGCACACGATTGGCACCGAGAACCGCCAGCTCACGCAGGGACCGGCCGAATATTACGACTCGATCCTGAACAATCGGCAGTTCTCGCGCGGGAGCAATCTTGTCGATGCATTGTGCAACACCGCCACGAGCAAATGCCAGGCATCGCACTGGCGCGACAGCCTGGGGAACCTGATGGATCCGACGATTGGCACCGGCGTATCGCAGGATCCAACCAGCGATGACAAGCACGCGCTGGATTACGTGGGCTATAGCCAGACGGGGCTACTGATACCGTACTTCCCGTGGCGGAAATTTATCGTCAAATGGTTCCCGTGGCCGCCGCCGGTTGAATTCCCGTTTGATCCGCGCTTCGAGCGCTTTGCACCGCCTCCCGATCCGGCCAAGATGAAACGGCCGAACTTTGAGCCAAACCTGACGGCGCAGATGGGGCTCGATCTGGGCGTCACCGGCATGAGCATGCGCTCCGGCGTCGCCTTCGTGCGATTTGAGGACGAACGACTAAACCCCGACGACAAGACCATCAAATTCGATTCGTTTGTCGAAGGCGAGGAAAACATCAACCCACCCGCGCCTCCGCAGCGCCTCCTGCCTCCCGAGATCACCAATTTCTATTTCGAATCCGAAGACACCGCGGGCAAGAAATTCCTGATGAACTTCATGCCCGACTCGGAAACCGGCGCACAATATGACCCGAGCCTCGGGCAGTTTGGCGGCTATCGCCTCACCGGCTTCATCGACGCCGAAGGCGATGGCGTCAGCGGCGACGTGGATGGGAAAATGACTGTCCTCCTCCTGGCTGACGAAGCGAAAATGCCCAAGCCCGACGCCCACAACCTCTTTTCCATCGGGCTCGATCAACTCGACGATTCACTGCTCATCTACGACTCGGCCGCCTTCGGCATCGCTCCGCCACAGTGGAATGTGGATGGCGGCGGCACCTGGGGCGCGGCCGCCAACTGGCTCGGCGGCATTCCCAGCGGCGTCTTGACTTCGGCGAATTTCCTGGGCGTTCTTACCGGCGGCAACTCGCCGGCCACCATCACACTCGATGGCGATCGCACCGTCGGCGGGCTCGTCTTCGATAATCCTGAATCCTATATCATCGCCCAGGGCCACGGCGGAACCCTCACCATCGGCGACGATACTCACAACGGCGCCATCGATGTCCTGAATGGCAAGCACGCCATCACCGCGCCTCTCGTGCTGGCGGGGAATACCGCCATCAATGTCGTGGGTGGAACCTCCATTCAATTTGACGGCGCTTTCACGATCGGCAAGTTTAAAACCGCGCTCAAAGCAGGCGCCGGCCTATTGAGCATCAGCGGCGTGCAGGATCACGCCGAAGGCAGCAGGCTCGATGTCGCCGGCGGATCGGTCACCCTCGCTTCCAATGCCGGCCATGCCGCCAACTTCCTCCTGCCCGCCGTGGCCAACCTCGCCGTCCACGTCGGCGGAGGCGGCGCCACAATTAATCTCCGCAGCGATCAGGACCTCCACGAATTGAACGTCGATTGGGGCGATGCGGGTGTTCAGGCCTTCAACCTGAATACATCAGCGGTGGCCGGACAATTCCGCTCTGTGCGCATCTATCCGCCCGATTTCGCCGCGGCGAAGGCAGCGCTCTACGCCGCCATCGTTCATGGCATCGGCACCGGCGATGGCGTTGTCGATTCGGGCCTCCCTTCCCACCCCAGTTCCAAGCTCGGCATCGCCATCGTGGCTGATGCTCACGGCGATAAGAGTCTTTTAATCAGGCCAACCCGCATCGGCGACCTCAACCTCGACGGCCAGGTCAGTATTGCCGACTTCATCGACCTGGCATCTCATTTCAACGGCCCGGGCACCTGGCAGGAG
The DNA here is from genome assembly GCA_041482675.1 of Tepidisphaeraceae bacterium. Taxonomy (GTDB): domain Bacteria; phylum Planctomycetota; class Phycisphaerae; order Tepidisphaerales; family Tepidisphaeraceae; genus JBGPEF01. Next base: position 4,715 of record JBGPEF010000455.1, read on the forward strand.
GGTGATCTCAATGGTGATTTCCTGGTCACCATCAGTGACTTCATCGACCTGAGCTCGAACTTCGGCATGAGCTATGCCGGTGATGCCTGGCCGATCGATCCGGCCGACGCGGCTATGCTGGCCGACTTTGGGGCGAGCCATGGCGCGGGCGCTGTGCCCGAGCCGGCGATGTTGTC
>JBGPEF010000456.1:0-4886 GCA_041482675.1 Tepidisphaeraceae bacterium
CCCCTGGTGGCTCCCAACCGGCATCGGCCTGCTTGGCATCATCCTCTTCGTCACCGGCAACAATCGCCTGGAAAAGAAGCTCAAAATGGCCGGCGTCATCATCCTCGCCGTCGCCCTCGCCCTCGCCCTGCTCAGCTTTTTCCTCGATTCCGAGCGCGAAAAGGTCATCAAGCGCTCCCGCGGCCTGGTCGAATCCGTCGAAGCCCGCGACTGGAACCGCATGGCCACCTACCTGCACCCCAGCGTCACCATCAGCGTCTTCGCCGGCCGCGATCGCGTGGTATCCGCCACCAAAAACGCCGCCGAATACAGCGACCTTCGCCAGGCCCGCGTTTACAGCGTGGATGCCACCGAACTCCCCGATCAAACCATGCGCGCCACCCTCCGCGTCAACTCCACCCTGCGCGAGGGCAGCAGCCTCTCCGACTGGGTTTTGGAATGGGAAAAAACCGATGCCGGTTGGCTCGTCCGCAACATCACCCCCGAAGGCGGCCCCGGCATCACCGGCGCAATGCTCGAAGACTACATTCGCAACCGCGGACGATGAGGGAATCATTGTAGTGCAGGCTTTCAGCTCGCCGCGGCGAGTTAAAAACCTGCACTACAACGACCAACTCCTGCCCGACCAATCCTCCAGCACGGAATGCTCCGTCAAATCAAACTGCAACGGCGTGATGGTGATGAAATTATCCCGCAACGCCGCCACGTCCGTATCCGCCTCGTCGGTGGATAATGTGAACACCGACGAATTCCAAAAATAATCCCTCCCCCGCGGGTCCTTGCGACGCTCATACGTGTCGTTCCACGGCCGCGTGCATTGCCGCACCACCTTCACGCCCGCCGGCTCCTCATTTGCCCGCAGCGATGGAATATTCACGCTCACCACCTGCCCCCCACCCAGCCCCGCCTCCAGAATCTGCTCGATGCACCTTCTCGCCAACACCGCCGTTCTCGCATAATCCGGCGGCACATCCCGTTTCAAATAGAGCGACAGCGCAATCGCCGGCAGCCCCAAAAACGCCGCCTCAATCGCCGCCGCCACCGTGCCCGAATAAATCACATTGATCCCCACATTCGCCCCCGAATTAATTCCGCTGATCACCAGATCCGGCCGCCGCGGCACCAGCTGACTGATCGCCAGCTTCACGCAATCCGCCGGACTCCCGGCCACCGCCGTCCCCACAAACGCGTTCTCCACCTCCACCCTGCTCGTCAAAAGCGGCGCGCTGAGCGTGATCCCATGCCCCGTCGCACTCTGCACCGTCTCCGGCGCAACCACGTGCACCTCCCCCATGTCGCTAAGCTTCCGATACATCGCCACCAACCCCGGCGCGGTGATGCCGTCATCGTTCGTCAGCAATATCAACTTCTTTGTATTCGGCATTCTTGTAGGGTGGGGCTTGCCCCACCATTCTCTGGCCAACCACCAACTCTAGGAGTAGCCTCACCCCTCTTGCAAGAGGTCCCATGTTCCCCCTCACCCGAAAACAAGTCCGCGAAGTCGATCGCCTCTCCATTGAAAAATACAAAATTCCCGGCATCGTTTTGATGGAAAACGCCGCCCGCGGCGCAATCGAAGTCGCCATCGACATGCTCCCAGCGCCGACAAACCAAAAAATCCTGATCCTTTGCGGCGGCGGCAACAACGGCGGCGACGGCCTTGCAATCGCCCGACACCTCCACAACCACGGCCATCAAATCCTCGTCGGCCTCTGCACCGATCCCACCAAATACCAGGGCGACGCCCTGATCAACTGGCGCATCATTGAAGCCATGAACCTGCCCCGACTATCGTGGGAATCGGCCTTCGTTCAATTCCCCTCTCCAAATCTGATCATCGACGCCATCTTTGGCACCGGCCTTACCGAGGCGCCGCGCCCGCCGTTTCGGGAAATCGTCGCTCGTGTTGAGCTCACCGGCCGCCCCATTCTCTCCATCGACATTCCCAGCGGCCTCGATTGCGACACCGGCCAACCCCTCGGCCCCTGCATCCGCGCCAATCGTACCGTCACGTTTGTCGCCCAAAAAGTTGGTTTCGAAAAGCCAGGCGCCAAAGAATTGACAGGCACTGTCACCGTCGCCGACATCGGCTGCCCGCGCGAAGCGATCGACGAGGCCATAAAATTGCACCCATGAGCCAGCCCCTTCGCATCGGCATCCTCGCCGCCTCCTCCTGCGTCCCCAAGGTCGAATTTCAAATCGGCCTCCAGCGCCTCCAGAATGCCGGCTTCGAAACGCTCGTCCACGAACAATGCCTCAGCCAATCCTTCACCTTCGCCGGCACCGACGAAGAACGCGCCAATGCCCTCTGGGAACTCGCCACCGACGATTCCATCGACATCCTCTGGTGCGCCCGCGGCGGCTACGGCGCAACCCGCCTCCTCCCTCTGTTACAAGAGCTCACCCGGAGCCACGGCCCCCCGCCCAAAAAGCTTCTCGTTGGCTACTCCGATGTCACCGTCCTCCACGAATTCGTCCGAACCAACTGGAACTGGGCCACCCTCCACGCCGAAATGCCCGGCACGCGCAGCTTCACTCAACTGCATCCCGACCAATGGGCCGCCATCCTCCGCGCCATCCGCCGCGATCCCATCTCCGAACCCTGGTCCCCCCATCGCCTCGAATTCATCTCCAACCCCCCCGCCACTCCCATCCAGGCCCCCCTCGTCGGCGGCACGCTTACCCTCTGGGCCGCCCTCTGCGGCACGCCTTTTCAGCCCTCCGCCCACGGCAAAATGCTCTTCTTCGAGGATGTCGGCGAAACCTGGTACCGCGTCGATCGCATGATCAACCAACTCCTCCAGGCCGGCGCTTTCACCGGCGCAAAGGCGATCCTCCTCGGCGACTTCAAAAACTGCCCCGACGAAGACACATTGGTCCTCAAAGAAAAGGACAGCCCGGAACGAATCCCCCTCCGCCGCGTCTATTCCCAGGGTGAATGTATGCAGGAAACCTTCGGCCACCTCGCCAACCAACTGCAAGTCCCCATCGCTCTCGGCCTCCCCGTCGGCCACGGCCCCAACTTCTGGCCTCTGGCCCTGGGCGCACAATACAAACTCTCCCCGGATGCCCGCCTCGAACTCATCTCTTGGGATTGGTAGACTATGCAGCCAAACGTCTCACCTTGATTCGCCGCGCCTTTTTTCGCACCCGCCACAGGTCATACTGCATCTGCTGATTCAACCAGCTCTCCGCGGTCGTCCCAAACGCCATCGACAATCGGACCGCCATCTCCGGGCTGATGCCGCTACGCCCATTGAGCAGTTCCGAGAGCGCCTTTCGACTGATTCCCAATGACTTCGCCGCTCCCGTCACCGTCAGCCCCAGCGGTGTCAGACACAGTTCTCGAATAATCTCCCCTGGATGTGGAGGCGAGTGCATGAGCATAGGTTACCTAATGGTAGTCGACGTAATCGACGTCGTAAGCATCTATTCCTTCAAACCGAAAGACAACTCTCCAATTCCCACTGACTGAAACTGCCCAGAACCCTTTCATGTCGCCCTTCAGGGGATGCAACCGCAAACCGGGAAGCGCCATGTCGCCTGGGGCGTCGGACGCGTGCAGACGCGCAAGAATCAGTCGCAATCGTCTTACATGGTCTGCGCGAACTCCTTTCGTCTTTCCACCAACAAAGAGTGTTTCCAGTCCTTTGTGCCGGAAAGAGCAAATCATGTATAAACAGTGTAACCCGTCACGTATCAGGTATCAACAATAGAAAACGGGGCAACTTCCTTCTGGATCGACCTCGGAGATGTAACGGTATAGGTGGCGGAGATCCGCGTCGGATTCGGGTGTCCGTCGAATCAGCCCCATCAGCCAGCCTTCTGTTTCCGCGCTGCGGCCTTCTCCTGGGCGATGATGTCTTCCACAGTGAACTGCGAAAACTCCCCCCGATCTGCCTGCTCGATCCCCCGTTGCACTTCCCGCCGAAGCTCGGCGATATCCTCGTCCGAAAGCTCTTCTTCCTCTTTCGTCAGCCCAAGCAATTCATTCGCCGCCTCTTCCACCGAGGAAAACTGTCCCGCCTCCACCTTCGCACGCAAAAACCCTTCGATTTCCGGCCTCAAATTGATCGTCATAACCACCTCATCAACCAGTATGACATCCTCTCAAAGCACCAGCAACGCAAAACCCGAGTCAAAACCTTTCCTCGACTTATAAGCACTTGCCCATTTCCCCCGGCCAGACATAACGTACAATAAGGCGCATGAGGAACCCCTTCTTCATCCTCATCGGGATCCTGACAATCACTGTCACAGGGGCCGCTCTTGCCGAAATTCCTTCGACAGCCGCCCCCACCATCCCATCCCTCGCCGACACGCTCGAGCCTCAACCCGCCGTCGTCATCCCCATTCGCGGCGAAATCAACGACTACACCCGCGACACCTTCATGCGCCGCCTCGCCAAGGCCCGCGCACTCGGCGCTAAAGTCATCATCATCCAGCTCGACACCCCCGGCGGCCTGGTCACCAGCGCCCTCGACATGTCCCGCACCATCCGCGGCCTGCGCGATGTCCGCACCATCGCCTTCATCGACAACAAAGCCTATTCCGCCGGCACCATGATCGCCCTGGCCTGCAACGAAGTCATCATGGTCCCCAACGCCGTCATCGGCGACTGCGCCCCCATCACCATCAACCATGCCGGCGACGTCGTCGGCGCGGCCAAGGCCATCAGCCCCGTCGTCGATGATTTCCGCGACTCCGCCAGCCGCAATGGCTATGACCTGATGGTTGTCGAGGCCATGGTCCGCGTCGAGCCGGTGATCTATCTCGTCGAGAACAACGCCGGCGTCCGCAAGGCCGTCGATGCCGACGAATACAAGCGCCTCACCGCCGACAACGCCTGGAAACCCGTCCCCGGAATCCGCCTACCCATCGACGGC
>JBGPEF010000457.1:0-4824 GCA_041482675.1 Tepidisphaeraceae bacterium
GTCAAGCCGACCTTCGACGCCAGCGCCGCGGCGGCCGGAGGGGCGAAGATGTTCAGTGTGTTCAAATACCGGGTGAAGCTGTTGCCAGCGCCGGCGGCCGGGGTGAGCGTATGGCAGCCGCTGAGCGCGCGGGTGGATTTATTCTCAGATCCGATCCATCGTGCGCAGTTGGCGGATGAGCAAATCGTGAAGGTGGGGGCGGATTCGTTTTTGACGGGGAAGAGTGAGCTGGAGTTGACGTTTATTTGAGCAGAGTGAATACGGCACTGGCAGCAAGCTGCCAGTGGCACGAGTGGCCAGCGGAACGAGGAGCGAGGCAGAAGAAAAAAGAACGCGGCGAGGGTAGTCGCCGCGTTGCTTGATTGAAATTGGGTTGGATCAGCGGCCGCGGCCGCCGCCGCCGGAGCGGGAACTGCCGCCGCCGTCGCCGCCGCCGCGTGAGCTGCCGCCGCCACCGCCGCCACCACCTCCACCGCCGCCTCGGGAGCCGGAATCGCCTCGGCTGGAGGAGACACCGGAGTCGCCGCGGGAGGGGGCGGAGCGCGTAGGTTCTCGCGAGGGCGCCGGTTCGCGTGAGGGGGCGGAGCGGGTGGGTTCGCGTGAGGGAGTGGGTTCGCGGAAGCGGATGATGTCGCGGGGAGCGGATTCGCGGGGGCGGGAGGACTCACGGGGAGTTTCGCGGGGAGCTTCGCGAGCGGTTTCGCGGGGGCGATCCACTTCGCGGGAGCGGACGGGCTCGCGGGTGCGAGCGGTGTCATTGTCGCGGGTGCGGGCGGTTTCGCGCGGGCCGTCGGAATTGGATCGGTCAGTGACGCGGTCGGAGGTCACGCGGGAATCGGAATCGGCACGGCGCTGGCTGCGGATTTCGACGGTGCGGTCGGGATGACGGACGGCGACGACTTCATTGTCCGAAGCGCGGGTGTAGCGGCGGCTGGAATCAACCAGTTGAGCGCCGACGTGGTTGGTGGGTTGTTCGCGGTGGGTGGCGGTGCGGTCGGTGATGGTGGTGCGGTCGTGGTCGATGTTGATCACGCGGCTGGCGGTCGGCCGTTCACGACTCAGTCGGTTGAGGGAGGTGAAGCCGGTGGAGCTGTGGAAGAAATCGTGGGCGGCGGGGCCGCGGTCGGCCAACATAATGCTTCGGGGGCGGTCGCCGAAGCGTGGGCCGCGGCCGTCATGGCCGCTCCAGTGGTTGCCGCTGCCGTGAATGCCGTCCCAGTTGTTGCCGTGCCAGTCGTTCCAGTGATGGCCGCCGAAGCGGGAATAGCTGAAGGAGAGGAAGACGCCGGAACTGAAGTAGGAGCGGGGGTAGTAGCAGTGACGCCAGGGAGAATAGTAGTAGCAGGAGGAGGGGAAGAAATAGGGGTAGCAGGAGGCGTAGGGGTAGTAGTAGTCGTAGTTGGAGTAGCCAATGAAGGAATAAACGCGGGGGCGGTAGTAGCTGGGATAGAAAGAGCCGCTGTAGCCCACGCCGAGATAGTCATCTTCGTAGGCCGGTGGATCGGCGTAAGGGACTTTGTATTCGGGTCGGTCGTCGGCGGCGGTGGTGTTGGTGTCGTAGGGAGCCTGGGGCGGACGGGGCTCGAGGACTTCGCCGCGGTCGGCGGGTTTGTCGCCCATGAGAATTTTTTTGGTTTGTTCAGCCAGGTCATCTTCGAGCGTGAAGAGTTGGCGGAAGCTGCCCGAGGCTTTGAGTGGGCCGACGAGTTGATTGGCCTGGACGTCGAGGATTTGGCCGGTGACACGGAGGTCGGGGTCAAGGAATTGATAGGAGCCGAAGATGACGACCTCGGCTTTGGAGTTTTGGGCGATGCGGAGGGCTTCGTCGGGGTTGGCGATGCCGACCTGTTGGCCGGGACGATCGGTGATGGGGGTGGCGATGGAGAAGCCGGCCTTGGCAAGCTCAGCCTGGAAGTTTTCGGCAATGGCCTGGCCGATCCAGGCGTATTTGGCGTCGCCGCCGGTCATGGAGAAGGGAAGGATGAGGATGCGGGTGGGGGCCTTGGCGGCCGGTGCGCCCGCTGGGGCGGGATCGGCGGCTCGGAGAGGGATGGCGAGGAGAAGGGTTGCGAGAGTGGCCAGTATGGTGCGACGCATAAGTTCCTCCGGCTGGCGGACGGTGGGGCGAGCCCCACGGCACAAAACATTATAGCTCGAATAAAGGCCGTCGGTTACGAAATTCCATGCCTGCCGTTCGATGGGTACCCAAGTGGCAAGGATGCTCAAGCGGATTAGACAGGCGCGGGGGAGGAAGGTTAGGTTTGTGACAGTGGATTCGGATCAGGCTGTTCCAAACCGAGGGTAATCGATGAAAAAGGTGCGGGTAGGGCTGGTGGGGTCGGGGTTTGTTTCCACGATTCATGCGGCATCGCTCAAGCGCGTGGTCGGGGCGGAGATGGTGGCGGTGATGTCGCCGACGGGGGACCATGCGGAGAAGTTCGCCAAAAAACATGGGATTGGCCGGTCGTTTAGGGGATTTGGGAAGTTTATCGCGCTTGAAGAGATGGATGTGATCGTGCTGGGGTGTCCGAATCACCTGCATTGCCCCTACACCGAAGAAGCGGCCAAGGCGGGGAAGCACGTGATCTGCGAGAAGCCGCTGGCGAGGAATCTCCAGGAGGCGGATCGGATGATTGCGGCATGTAAGAAGGCGGGGGTGAAGTTGATGTATGCGGAGGAGCTGTGTTTTTGTCCAAAATATTTGCGGTTGAAGCGGCTGGTGGATGAGGGGGCGCTGGGGAGGCCGTATCTGGTGAAGCAGGCCGAGAAGCACGATGGGCCGCATTCGGGGTGGTTTTGGGATGTGGAGAAATCGGGAGGGGGAGTGACGCTGGATATGGGGTGTCATGCGTTTGAGTATTTTCGGTGGTTGTTGGGAAAGCCCCAAGGAAGGCGGACAGGAATGTCCGCCCCACCGGGAATGTCCGCCCCACCAAAGCGACGAAGCGACGGAGCGACGAAGGGGGAGCAAACGCAGAGTCATGAGACGCCGCTGGGAACGATTGTGCCGCTCAAAAAGCCGAGGGCGACGTCGGTGTATGCGGATATGGGGACGTTTGTGCATACCGACAGGACACGCGGGGATGACAATGCGATCATCATCGTGAGGTTTGCCATCGATGGCGGAGAGTGCGTGGGGATGGCGGAGGAGAGCTGGTCTAAAAAGGGCGGGATGGATGATACATCGGAGGTGTATGGAACGGCCGGGGTGGCGTATGCAGATTTGCTTCAGGGGAATGCGATCATGACCTATTCGGACACGGGCTACTCCTACGCCGCGGAGAAGGCGGGGACGACGCGCGGGTGGTCGTTTACGGCCTGGGAGGAGCTGTGGAATTACGGGTTTCCGCAGGAGTTTGAGCATTTCATCGACTGCGTGGCCAATGACAAGCAGCCGCTGGAGACGGGGGAGGATGGGCGGGCGGTTTTGGAAATTATTATGGCGGCGTATGCGTCGGCGGGAGAGGGAAGGCGGATCGATCTGCCGTTTGAGCCAAAGGTGGAGCGGCCGTTTGAGCTGATGGAACAGGGGAAGAAGAGGAAGAAATGAGATTCAGATTCGTGGTGGCGCTGATGATGGCCGCGGTTGGGGCAGCGCGGGGTGCGCCGCACACGGTGGTGATTGAGGCGGAGTATTTTGGGCCGCTGAAGGGGTCTAATTTTTCGTTTCAGGAGGTTTCGAAGACGACGAAAGGTTCGTGGTCGTTGTCGGGGCCGGGAGTTGCGGCGGAATGGACGCAGGGGGGAGAGAGCGAGTTCATGTCGATCGCGGCGCGGGCGGATGAGCCGGAGGGAACTACTGTTTCGCGCGAGATCGAAGTACCGGCGGCGGGTGGATACACGCTTTGGGTAAGGTATGCGGATTATCGAAACAAGAAGGAGCCGTTTGGGATTCGCATCGTGCAGGGGCGGGAGAATTTTTCGCACGTGTTTGGCGAGAAGGCGGTGGTGGATGAGCTGGATCCGATGAAATTGATCTGGGACTGGTCGTTCGCGTGGGATTCAGCGCTGGTGAAATTGGCGAAGGGGAAGGCGAAGGTGGAGATTTATACGGCAGGGGTAAGCGAGGCGCGGCGGCAGATTGATTTGGTGGTTATTACTACGGATGAAAGATACAGACCGAGCGGGAGAGAGAAGCCGGATGCGCCGATTTGGGCAGCCATGAGGGAGATGAAAAGAGGCGGTGAGGTTGAGCCGATTGTCCGGCAGAGCCGGACCTACGAGGCGGCGAAGGAATGGAATGTTGGGAAACGGCCGCCGGCGTTTGTGTGGAATGTGGGAGAGCAGTGGATGGATGAGTTGAAGAAGGCGGATGGGATACAGCAGCCGTTTGGGGTGGACCCGCCGCTGTTGAAGGATTTTCTGGCGGCGTATCGGGGTAAGGATATTCCGGTGTTTGGGGAGGCGCTGTCGGGACCATCGTGGGGAATCTCCAATTACCCGGCCATGTTCGCAGACGGCTCGCCGTTTCTGGCGTGGCTGGAGAAGAATCCGCAGCGGCGGTTTTCGCTGATGGTGAATTATTCCGATCCAAGCTGGGCGAAGGGAACGACGGCGGAGCAGAAGCAGAAGGTGTATGAGAATTTGAAGAAGTATCGGGAGCGATTTGTGGGGTATATCGCGGGTGAGAGTGTTGCGCATGCATCGTACGACACGGATGTTTTGTACAAGCGCGTGGGGGAGGCCAAAACCCGGGCGGATATTCTGGCGGCGTGGAAGGAAGTTCATACGGCGTCGGTGGTGAAGAAATTCAGTGATTACTACGGGCAGAAGGTGTCGGAAGAGGAGGCGTGGGGGCCGCTGATCTCCTGTCTGTCGGCCAAC
>JBGPEF010000458.1:0-4819 GCA_041482675.1 Tepidisphaeraceae bacterium
AGGCGCTGACTCGGCGGGCACGGCATGAGCTTCAGTCGTAGGATGCGCATGCGCTGAAGCCGAATCACTTGTAGTTGAAGCAACAGATCGTGAAGCCAGCCAAAGCGCTCCCACCCCGAGCGCAATGAAGATCCAAAACCAATGCTCAGTAATCGTCATGACGCGGCCAGGCAGCAGGAAGAGGAACACAATCAGAAGAAGCAAAAAGAAAACCGCCAGCAGGCGAATCTTCTCCGGCTGTTTCAAGAGGCCAGACGCCGCAGGTTCAATGCCCTTCATGGCGACCTCCGCTCCTGCTTTCGACTGGCTCGGGCTGGTGGCGATGCCCGTGATTACGGTGCATGAACAGGTGCATCAGCGGGCACGCCAGGATGAAGATGAAAGGAAGAAACGCGAGCACGTGCTGACTGTGGTAAACCCAAAGGTAATACCCCAGCGCCGCGGCCAGGCCCAAAAGGGTCAAGCCCAGCGGGGATTTGTACCACTTCACGACAGATCGTTCTGGTGCGCTCTGGTCAGTGTGCTCATCGCCATGGTTGTGTAGCATGCACATGATGCGATCCTTTCTGTTACCTCATTCACCTTAGAAGCCAGATCGCCAGGCATCCATCAGTGCCCGTTCTGCTTTTCGCATAGGGGATTTTCTTATCTTGAGTAGTTGCACCACGTAATCCCGAACTCCGCTGCGCACCCGGCTTAATCACTTGCGCGATCTCTTAGAAATGAGAGCCCAGTAATCGAACTGAACAGCTCCCAAGTGGCACTTAATGCTGCGCTGGCTTTTATTGAGGAGATAAAAATGATTCTCGCTACCCGTCGCAACGTGATCTTTTGCTTGATCGCTGTCTTCGCTTTGGGACTGCTGGCCGTGCCGACTTTTGCAGCGGACGACAAGAAATCGGCCGCTCAGGGCCAGATCGATTCGATTGTCAAATCTTATCTGGTGGTGCAGAAGGCACTGGCCGCGGATAAAACTGACGGCGTTTCCGATGAGCTTGTCAAAATCCACACAGCGGCCACCGCTCTGACCGAATCGAGCGATGCCAAGATCAAGGAGCAGGCGAAGGAGCTCGTCGCCCACTCAGATGTCAAGGTTAAAGACTTGAAGGGTGCACGAGCCACTTTCAAGCCACTGTCAACCGATGTTATCGCCCTGGTGCAGGTCATGCCCCCATCGGCTGAAATTGCGCCGGAACTCTACGAAGTAAATTGCCCCATGGCGAAGGCCAATTGGCTTCAGCCCTCGAAGGATGTGGCAAATCCGTACATGGGATCGCAGATGCTCGATTGCGGCAAAGTCGAAAAGAAGATCGCCTCCGCCGAAAGGAAGTAAAGCCGCTCGGCTCCATGCCGAGGTTTTTCAGTGGGCGCGCCGCGAAAGGCTTTCCAACCTGCGCTGTAACAACTTGCGGCACTCCGACGACCACAAAAAAACCCGTCCGGCATGGACGGGTCAAAAGAGCGGGCGATGGGATTCGAACCCACGACGTCAGCCTTGGGAAGGCTGCATTCTACCACTGAATTACGCCCGCAAATCGTCGTTTTTGCCTGTGCAATTCGCGCTCGCGGCACCGGCCGATCCGATCGTCATTGACCACAATCATATCCGATCCGCAGAGCCCCGGACAAGTGGACCCGCGGCCGCGCTCCATACTTCCGAGCTCAATCAAAGCCGCTGTTCAGCTGGTTCAAACTCCCGCTCTTCCGGCCTGAAGCAGCGCCAGGGGTTCCTCGCGCGCGGCCGTGATGGCCGGCCAGAGACTCGCCACCACCGTCACCGCCACAATAATCGCCATCCCCAGCCATACCATCGGCCACGGCACGTCGATCGGCGGCGTGTACCCCACCATCCTTCTCCACAAACCCACTCCATCGAACGACAACTCCAATCCTCCCATGACTCCCAGCACGCATCACACCAATCCCAGCAAAATCGCCTCGGCCAAAATCAGCCGCAGCATCTGTCCGCGCGAAATCCCCACGCTCCGCAACACCCCCAACTGCCACCGCCGCGTGCGAATCGATGCCATGATCGTGTTCACCACCCCCAACGCCGCCACGCCAATCGCCGCGAACGCGACCGTCGAAACCAGCAGCAGCAGCTTCCGAAACCCCGTGTCGATGTTGGCCTTGATCTCCCTCACATCGCCGCTGGTCAGCCCCTGCACTCCAAGCTGTTCCTGCACCCGCTTCACCAAGTCCTGCTTATCGACAAAGTTCTCCAGGTTGGCCGCGAACAGCTTGATCTCCTTCACCCCAAAATCCCGCTCCGCATCCTCCAGCGATCCGAACACGCTCGCGGCCGATCTCTGCTCAAATTGCCGGCCCGCGTCAAACGTGCTCACAAACACATCCATCCCCGGCGACCAGACTACTCCCGCAATCTCATACTCCACTTCCCCGCTCTTGGGAGTCTTCAACTTCATCTTGCTCCCCACCGTCAATCCCTTCAGCTCCTTGAACTCATTGGTGACGATCAAATGCCGCCCCTTCTTCAATTTCTCGGCCGCATCCTTCGCGTTCCCCGCCCGGAAATCCAGCTCCATCATCGACAACGCCTTGTCCGGATCCACCCCCAGGAACATCGTCGCATCCGGCAGCATCGCTGCGCCCACCACCGCGAAAAAACCATCCCCCAGTCGCGAAACCGTCACCGCGATCGGCAGCACCTCGCCCGGCCGAATCCCCTTCACCTTCTCCAGCATCTTCCCCTGCTCCCGCGTCAATCCCGCCGGCGAATAGATAAACATGTCCGGAAACCGCGTCGGCAATCGCCAACTGTTCAGCACGCTGTTCCCCAGCGTGTACATCACCACCAGCGTCGCCAGCCCCACCATCAGCGCTGCCGCGGTCCCGGCCGCGCGCCAGATGTGCCCCGTCAGTTGGTGCGCCAGCAACCGGTGCCGGACCCCCATCAGCGCCGCCACCGGCCGCCCAAACACCTGCTCCACGATCCACACGAACGCGGGGGCAAGCAAAAAATATCCCACCATCAGCGACGGCAGCCCGACAAGAAAATGTCCCCAGAAAACCACCGGCCGGGGAATCCCCGGCAGATACATCAGACTCGGATCGATCGCGATCAAAAGCAATCCCGCCAGCGCCACCCACTTGGGGAACGGCGCGCTCGATGCCTGCCCCACCGCCGTCAATCCCTCCACCGGATCGACCCGCCCCGCGCTCCACGCCGGCAGCACGCTGGCGGCCAGCGCTGTCAGCATCGACCCCACCGTCCCCAGCAGAACGCCTCCCTTGCTGATCACAGCCCCCGCCGAGAAAAAGTCGGCCTTCCAAGTCGTCAGAATCTCCACCCAAAGCAGTCCCAACCCCACCCCCAGCACCATTCCCAGCGCCGACAGCAGCATTCCCTCCAGGATCACCAGCTTGGCCACCTGCCCGCGCGTCGCCCCGATCGCCCGCAACATCGCCAGCGTCCGGCTCCTCTCCGTCACCCCCATGCTGAGCGTCGAGAAGACGATGAACATCGCCGACAACATCGACACGGCTCCGCCCATGTACGAGAGGAACCGCATCCCCTGCATGTACTTGTCCAGCTCCTTGCGGCTCTCCCGCGCTGTGCTCATCTTCAGCGGCGGCTTGTGCGCTACCATCGTCTGTTTCCAGCGCTTCGCAAACGCATCCGCATCCACATCGGCCTTCAGGTCGATCTGCACCGAAGTCACCTGCCCCTCCAGCTTCCGCAGCTTCTGGAGCGTTCGCAGCGGCACGTAAATCGTCTGCTGGAGCGCCGCAATGATCGCCGGCTTGTGCACCACCCCGGTGACCTTCAGCTTCAGCGGCGCGGGCTGCGCCGGCAGCAGAATAAAATCCCCCGGCTTGGCCCCCAGCAGCCTCGACGCCTCCTGGTCGATCACGGCAAAGTCGCCGCTCTCCTCCTCGAACCACTTTCCGGCCAGACCCTTTTCCATCTTCAGCGCTGCCACATCCGCATCCCGCGGCAGCCGCACCCCGATCAACGTCGCTGTCTGGAGCTCGTGCCCGGGGATCGGCTTGCCGTTGATATCAACAATATTGGTGTCCAGCTCCAGCCGCCCCACGGCCATCTGCACATCCCGATCCCGCGCCAACCCGTCGACAACGCTCTCTTTGATATTCCCCTGCTGGCCCGGCTCGCGGCTCACCTTGATGTCGGTCGAGCCCATGAACTCCGTGAAGAACCGCGCCACCGAAGCCTCGGCCGACGCATACCCGCTGGTCACCGCGATGACCAGACTCACCGACAGGGCGATCGCCAGCACAGTCAGAACCAACCGCGCCTTGCGCTGCATCAGCGACGACCAGGTGATCTTCGATACTGCCATGGTTGCTCTGAAGCTTCCGTGCCACTGGCGGCTTGTCCGCCAGTGCTTCGCGTCAGGTCCGCAAAGACTCCTGGTACCGCATCGCCAGCTCCTGCGTCCCCCCCGTATTGTGGGTTGGGAACCGATCGATCAGCTTCCCATCCCGCATCACCGCCACCTCCTGCGCGAAGGCGGCCACCGATGGCTCGTGGGTCACCATCACGATCGTCCTGCCATGGATCGCCGAGAGGTCCCGCAGCAACTCGCAGACGCTCTTGCTCGAGGATGAGTCCAGGTTTCCCGTCGGCTCGTCGGCCAGAATCACCGCCGGATCGGTCACGAGGGCTCTGCCGATGGCGACGCGCTGCTGCTCGCCGCCGCTCATCATGTCGGGGCGATGGGTGGCGCGATGCGAGAGGCCGAGGGTTGAAAGCAACTCGTCCGCACGCGTGTTGACGGCGGTTCCGTTCTTGCCATCGAGGAGGAGGGGAAGGGCGACGTTGTCGCGGGCGGTGAGG
>JBGPEF010000459.1:0-4780 GCA_041482675.1 Tepidisphaeraceae bacterium
TCACGAATCAACGATATGACTTCCAGCCGACGTCGCTCCTTCACGCTCATCATCAGTGTTCCCATCCACCTGCTTTACCCGCAGGTTCGGGGTGACACTTCTATTGCAACGGAACGGTGACAGTTCTATTTACCTTTAACAGCTGACCTTTGTGGTGCAGGCTTTAGCCTGCCAGAGAAGCAGCCTGAAGCCTCCACCACAATTTGCCCTTTCACGTCCCACCTTTTACCCAGCCGATCATCTCCATTACCATGCCCGCCATACTTCATTCACCCACCAGCATGTCATCAACCTTCTCACTCGCCCGAAAAAACATCACCGTCATCGGCCTCGGCCGATTCGGCGGCGGAATCGCCGTCTCCCGCTGGCTGGCCGAGCAGGGCGCAAACGTCCTCGTCACCGACGAAGCCTCCGAAGAAGCCCTGAGCGAATCCAAAGCCCAGCTTAAAGACCTGTCCATCGAATTTCACCTCGGCGGCCACCGCGACTCCGACTTCACAGACGCCGACCTCATCGTTGCCTCTCCCGCCGTCCCTCCCCAATCCCGCTTTCTCCAAATCGCCCGCCAGAACAAAATCCCCATCACCACCGAAATCCGCCTCTTCATCGAGCGCTGCCCAGCCCCCATCACCGGCGTCACCGGCACCAAGGGAAAATCCACCACCACCGCTCTCCTGGGCGCGATGCTCAAGACCCGATATACCACCCACGTCGGCGGCAACATCGGCCGCTCCCTCCTCTTCGAGCTCCCCAATATCCAACCCGATCACCAGGTCGTCCTCGAGCTCTCCAGCTTCATGCTCGAATATCTTCAGGAGACACACTGGTCTCCCCACATCGCCGTCGTCACCATGATCGCCCCCGACCACCTCGACCGCCACGGCTCCCTCGACCACTACGTCTCCGCCAAAAAAACCCTCGTCGAGCACCAGCATCCCACCGACTTCGCGATCCTCAATGAGGACTGCCGCGAGTGCTCAACTTTCGCCCACGCCAGCCACGCCAAAGTCATCCTCTTCGGCCTGAAAAATAGAAAACCCTTCATCCTCCGCATCCCCGGCCCCCACAATCAGCTCAACGCCCAAGCCGCCTTCGCCGCCGCCGGCGCCCTCGACATCCCATGGGATGATGCGCAAAAAGCCATCGCCAACTTCTGCGGCCTCCCCCATCGCCTCCAACTGGTTCACGAGCACCGCGGCATCCGCTACTACAACGATTCCATCGCCACCATTCCCGAAGCCGCCGCCGCCGCGCTCGCCGCCTTCCCGCCAAAAACCGTGATCCAGATAGTAGGGGGGTACGACAAGGGTCTTTCGCTCAATCCCCTCCACGCCGCCCTCGGCGAGCGCGCCAAGGCCGTCCTCTGCATCGGCCAAACCGGCCCCTCCATCGCGTCGGCCATGGGCCAGGCCGAACGCCTCGGCTCTCCCTCCATCTACAGATGCGGCGATCTCGCCACCGCCCTCAAAATCGCCCGCACCATCGCCACCCCCGGCGACACCATCCTCCTCAGCCCCGGCTGCGCCAGCTACGACCAATTCAAAAATTTCGAAGACCGGGGCAATGCTTTCACTCAATTGGCGCAAGCACCTTGACCTGGTGCGTCATCTTCTCCTCATTCCCAGCCTTATCCATCGCCTTCGCTTCAATCATCCCCGCCTTTTGCACCTTCGCCTCCCACTCCACAATTCCCGGCGCCGCCGACCGAACTAGCGCCTTTGCGCCATTCACAAAAACCGACTCCACCTCTCCATTATCCTGCGTCACCCCCGCAACCCTGATCTGATCCCCCTCCACGCGAATCGACGTCACAATCGTCGCCGGCGGCAAATCATCCACCGGCTCCAACAGCACCGGAAACACCACTCCCCCAATTTCCGCCCCCTTCACATCCTTCCCTGTAAATCCCTCAATCGATTTGTATTCCCCATCATTCATCGCATCGGGGAATTTCCCGCTCAAAACCTTCGTCACCCTCCCGGCCCCAAAAAAATCATGAAAATAATACGCCACCGGCCACTCCAGATGCTTATTCCTCGGCCCGCCTCCCAGATCCACCACGTTCGCCCTCCTCGACCGGCTGTTCTTCACCACCACATTCCTAAAATGCCCCTCGCATCCACTCTTGGGCGCTGTACACGCCAGTTGAATCAGCGGATCGCGCCCCGGCTTGCAATTCTCCAGCGTCAAATTCTCATACGTGAACGACCCATACTGAATGCTATCGTCATCGTGCGCCCGGTTGATCGGCTCCGCCGTCGCGTTGTAAACGTAAATATCCCGGTACACATGCGCGTCATAGTCCGGGTGATAAACCCCATACACCGCATCGTGCGCCTTAAACCCCTCCATCAAAAAATACTGCAAATTAGGCCGCAAACCATAGTGCGTCTGCCACGCCACCAATTTCCGCGCGATAAACGGATGCTCCCGATCCCCGTGCACCGACGGATTGCGATCATCCCCGAAATAAAAACTGTACAGCCCCTCGCAATGCGACTCATTCTCCTCAAATCGTAAAAACGGAATCGTCCTCACATCCCGCTCAACAAATTTCCCATCCACATCCCGCACCTTCAGCTTCGGATCAAAATTGCTGGCCTTCAAAATCTCAAATCGATACCCATACTCATCATTCTCACAGCTCACATTCCTCGTGAACGTGTTTCGCCCATTGGCCCACCAAAACCCCGCTCCCTCATTCGCATCAAACGGCAGCGCCTGCTGCTTCAGCCGTTTCCCACGATACGCCTGCACCGCCAGATTCCGGTCCAGAATGTTGTACTGCTCCGTCCCATCCTCCAGAAAAAACCCGTGCCCCACCGACTGATATCCCACGCAATCGCGGATGAGCAAATAGTCCGTCCCATGAATCGCCATGAACCGGTTGTGCGAATCCCACACGCTCAATCCCACCACGCTCGCCCCCCGCATCGAATCCCGCACCAGGTGAAAATGCACCGGATATTTCCCCAGCACGCCTTCCTTCCCCAGGTGCCGAAATTCCACATAAGACAATCCCCCCGTGCTATTCAGGTGATACATCGTGTGCCCCCGCACCCCTTCCGCCTCGGCCGACTCGATCACGATATTCCGCGACAGATTCGCCACCTCGCTCCGATACTCCCCTTCCCCCGCATGCTCCTTCTCCAGCGCCTTATCCAGCGTGATCTTCCCCCCATCGATCCCCGCGATGATTCTCTCCTCCGTATTCGCCGCCATGCTGCCCTTCCGTCCCGCCCGAAACGTCGAGCCACCCTCCACCTCCTTCGACGCCGTCACAATCACCCGATCCCCCACTCGCCATCCCTTCACCTCTTCCGCCAAAACAATATTGCGATCTTCCGCCTTCGCATTCGCCCCCAATTTCACCCACGTCCGGCTCATCTCCGCCCCATGCGCATCCCATCGTCCCCCGCAGTTGATAATGGCCGGCATCGTCTCCCGATCCATCCCCTCAAAATAAACCAGCCGAATCCGCGCCCTCACCCCCGCCGGCATCGGCTCTTCAGCAGTTCCCACCTCCAGCGCCGGCCGCTCCCCCTTGATCTCCGGCAAATCGGCCACCGGCCCATGACACACAAACCCATCCTCATCCGCCGAGCTCCCCGCCGAAATGCGAATCAATCCCACATCCAGCCGCGTCGACCGATCCCGAGCAAACGAAAGCGTCCCCGCCACATGAATCATCCGAA
The DNA here is from genome assembly GCA_041482675.1 of Tepidisphaeraceae bacterium. Classification (GTDB taxonomy): domain Bacteria; phylum Planctomycetota; class Phycisphaerae; order Tepidisphaerales; family Tepidisphaeraceae; genus JBGPEF01. The sequence goes on from JBGPEF010000459.1 coordinate 3,696, forward strand.
TCGCCGCCTCCGATTCGACGTCATAAACCACCCGATGTCCCTCCCGAATCTGCACCCTCTCCCCCGCCCCCGGCAATCGTCCTTCCCCCCACGTCTTCACATCCGACCACTTCCCACTCCGCGCTGAATGAACCGCAAAATCCACCCCGGCCCGTGCACTCGCGCTAAGAACCAATACAAAAATCAAAACAAATCGCATATCAATGGATACACACGCGCGGTCACGATGTGGAACCGCCATTTACCCCCGCGTTACAAATTCGCGCTGAATTTGTAGGGTGTGCTTCAGCACACCATTTGTCGCTCACAAATTCGCGCCGAATTCCGGCAGGTAGATAAAATATTTCATGTTGAACAACCAGCGCAGCACCATCTTGATGGGCATCATCGCCATCAGCAGCAGGTGTGAAATCATCAGCACATAGCGGATCAACCCCATGTTCTCATACATCCGCTTAAAAACCGTCGCCCGCAAAATCACCGGCAGGATCACCAGGTAAAATCCCACCAGCACAATCCCCAGCCACTCCCGCTTCAGCACCACTAGCAGCAGCGGCTGATTCGGATACTGCGTCGGCATCGGCCGCGCCTTCTTCAGAATCAGTTCCCACCAGATGTTGCTCACATCGATGTTATTGAGCGCTTCCTGCTTATGCGGATCCCAGAACTCATACGGCCCAAAAAAATTCCAGTTGGGTCCGCGAAGGAACGTCCCGAAGAAAATCAGCACCACCCACAAAATTAAAAATCCAAACAACCACGTCCCAATCGCAAACGGCCTCTCCTTCAGCGTGTAATACCCATTCCCCTTCGGATTCGTATCGATAAACGGCATGCACGCCAGCCCCAGGATGATCAGCCCCGGATACACCACGCCGGCCATCCACGGATCAAAATAAACCAGCATCTCCTGCAACCCCAGGAAATACCACGGCGCCTTGGCCGGATTGGGCGCATACCCCGGATTCGCCGGCTGCTCCAGCGGCGCCTTGGAAATGATCGCCCACAGCGTCAACCCCGCCGTCGCCGCGATCAAACAAATCAATTCCGTATAAACCAGGTCCGGCCACACCAATACCTTGTCA
>JBGPEF010000460.1:0-4769 GCA_041482675.1 Tepidisphaeraceae bacterium
CGCTGATGTCACGATTGGTCATCGTGAAATACGAAGTGCCAAGCACGAAGCCATCATTGGACACGAGAAAATAATCGAGCCCGGTGGTCGCTTCAGAACTGGAGATGTTCAGCGTGAGGGTGAAGGCGGCGTTTTTTGCGCCCAGCCAGCCGGAGGGGGTTCCGTCATTGTCAACCCAACCCAGATCGACGCCGGCATGCAGGGCAAGGCCAGCCGCATGCAGAATCAGCGCTGCGAGCAACAGTTTTCTATGATGTCGAAACACGCCAGCCCTCCAGCCCCATTTGCCTGACCGCGCCAAAGTCGACTCATACAATAATGCTCCAACAGGGCAAAGCAAAGACAAAACGACAATTGTGGGTAATAGTCGATGATGTGGAAATTTGGGGGGGCTTTTGCGGAGAATTGAATTGACATAATTCTGCGATTGTGTAGGGTGCTCTCGACGGCGGACGAAAGTCCTGCCCGCACGGGCAGTCCATCAGATTAACAACCAGGGGACCGACACGGAGGATGACATGACCCGGCGCTCCGCGACTTCGTCTCAATTGTTTTTACTCGGTCTGGCGCTGCTTTTCTGTTCTGCCTCGTCGGCCTATTCCGCCCCACCACAACTGGTTTCGGCCGTTTCCCGCATGCCGCAGGGGGCCGCTTCCTTTGACATTCAATTGCCCCTGTCCGGTGGGACCGGCATCGAGTGCCGAGGCCTGGCCAATGGCCTGACGATCGTCCTCACTTTTGACCAGCCGGTCACCGGAGGGACAGCCGACGTTACGCTGGGAAGCGCTACGGTCGACGGATTCCTCGACAACACCATGACGGTGCGGCTCGCGGGGCTGGCCGATGCCCAGACGATTACGCTTACCGTCGCCAACGTCATCAACGACACCGGCGATACGCTTCCATCTGCCGCCGTAAGCGTGCGCACACTGCTGGGAGATGTGAATGCCACGGGATCGGTCACCGGATCGGATGTGAACATCGCCAAGGCTCAAGTGGGCGCCACCGTCGATGGGTCCAATTTCCGCTGCGATGTGACAGCCAATGGATCGATCAGCGGCGCGGATACAGCCGTCATTAAGTCGCATATCGGCGCCTCGGTGGCGGGCGGGAAGACCGCCAATACGCCGCCCACAATTGGCAACATCCCCGATCAGAATACAGCAGCCGATACCGCGACACTCCCCGTGGGATTTGCAATTGGAGATGCGGAATCTGCGGTGGATACTCTGGGGCTCAGCGCCACTTCCAGTGATCAAACCATCATTCCCAATGCCGCCATCGCCATCGGCGGCAGCGGGGCCAGCCGAACCGTCTCCGTGACTCCGGCAGCGGGACAAACGGGCAATGCGATCATCACGATCAGAGTGTCGGATGGCCTGGCATCCACAATCGACACCTTCGTCGTAAGCGTTGGATCTCCCACAAAGCTCTATCTCGCCACACTGCGGCCAGAGGCGGGGATCGCATCGTCTGGTTCAGGAAGCTCGTCGCTGCTTTTAAGCGGCGACGAGACCTGGGCGGCGGTGCGCTTCTCATATGCGAATCTGTCCACGGCCAAGACCGGCGTGGAGATTCGCGGGCCGGCCGACGCGGGACAGCAGGGAGATATTCTCTTCAACCTGAATACCACGACGCCCGAAGCGGATGGCTCTTACAAATGGGTCATCACGGACGTAGGCCCTGTGACGGCCGCGCAGATTGTCGAGGCGATCAAGGCTGGGCGGACCTATCTGAATATCGATTCGACAAAATATGCAGCGGGCGAGATTCGGGGTCAGTATACATTTGCGACCGGATCTCAAACCTTTACCCCCCCACCGCCACCCCCCGCCCTTCCCGGGGGCCCGCCGACGCCTCAGGATGCGAATCGGTTTTTGACCCAGGCCACCTTTGGCCCCGCCACCGACGAGGTCACCAACCTGGTCAATATTGGCTTCGATGCATGGCTGGAGCAGCAGTTCAATACACCGACGACCTCGATGTACAACTACGTTTACCAGCGATGCACACAGAGCAGCAATACGCTGGATGAGCTGAGCGGCGCCCGAATTACGGAAACCTGGTGGAGAATTGCCCTGACCGGGCAGGACCAGTTGCGGCAGCGTGTTGCGTTCGCCTACAGCGAGATTTTTGTCGTATCCAAGGTCGAGGATGCGATCGATGCCCAGACGGCGGGCTTGTGTACCTACCACGACATGCTCGCGGATGATGCATTCGTGAATTTCCGCAAGCTGCTGGAGGATGTCACGCTCCACCCCATCATGGGGCAGTATCTGAACATGCGGGGAAACAAAAAGCCCGTTTCGCCGGCCTTTACCGCTCCCAACGAGAATTACGGCCGCGAAGTCTTGCAGTTGTTCTCGATCGGCCTCAATGCCCTGCACCCCGACGGCTCGCTTCAGCTCGATGCCAATGGCCTGCCCATTCCGACCTACGACCAATCGGAAATTCAGGCGTTTGCGCATGTCTTCACGGGCTGGGATGTGGATACAACCCCAGTGGTGATCCCCACGCTCACGGCACTCGGCATGGTAAACGTCAGCAGCTCATACAACAAGCCGATGACGGTGCGGTCGGGAAATCATTCCAATGACGCCAAGGTGCTGCTCAATGGCTTCACCATCCCGGCCAATGCCAGCCAGACAACCATCAGCTCCAATGCCGAGCTAAGCCTGGCGCTGGACAACATCTTCTTCCATCCCAATGTCGGCCCGTTCATCTGTCGGAGGCTCATCCAGCGACTGGTGACCAGCAATCCCAGCCCGGCTTACCTCTATCGCGTCGCCAAAGTGTTTGCTGATGATGGAACCGGCACTCGCGGCAACATGCGGGCGGTCATCAAGGCAATCCTGACCGATTACGAGGCCCGCACCACCGATCTGCTGGGGAATGCAGGCTATGGCAAGGTGCGCGAGCCGCTGATGCGCACCGCGGCCATCATTCGCGCCTTCCACCCTAGCTCCACGATCAATTCACCCCCATTTGGAAACATCTGGAAAATCAACGCGACCGACGCGGCATTTGCCCAGACGGTCTATCGCTCGCCGACCGTCTTCAACTTCTTTGAGCCGGATTACATCGCCAACGGTGATGGCGGCCTCGCCGGGCTCTACGCGCCGGAGATGCAGCTCATCACCGAAACGACGGCAATCGGCGCGGCCAATTTTATTTACACCGGCATTTACAACGGCTGGGCCGGCCCCAGCGGCAACGACGTGAGGCTGAATCTCACCACCGAGCAGAACTTGGCCGTCAATGCCACGGCGCTCGTGGACAGCCTGAATCAATTGCTCATGGCCGGGCAGATGCCGACGGTGATGCGCGACCGCATCGTCACCTACATCAATACCCTGCCCAGCAGCACCACGGCCAACAAGCTCGCGCGGGCCCAGGCCGCCGTACATCTGGTGGCCAGCTCGGCTCAGTTCACAACGCAGCGGTAAGATTTTGAATGTGATCGAAGAAGCGGCTGCGCCTGCGGCCACAGGAGTGCATCATGAGAAAGCGATATCCCCAGGAAGATCCCAGCCGGCGCGATTTTTTCCGCCATGCCGCCTGCGCGGCCGTCGGCGCAACCGCGCTGGTCTCGACAGTATGGGACTTGCGCTACATCAACGCCGCCGCCGCCGCGCGGATCAGCAAGATCAATCCGGCCGCGACCGACTACAAGGCGCTGGTCTGCCTCTTCCTCTACGGTGGCAATGACGCCAACAACCTGGTCATCCCCTATGACCAGCCCAATTACGATCTCTACGCGGCCGCGCGAGGCCTGCTCGCCCTTCCCAGGGCATCGCTTCAGAACCTGACGCTGAATCCTCCCGATCCCGGCAACCGCGAATACGCATTTCATCCAAACTGCCCGGAACTCAAGGCGATGTTTAACGGCGGCAAGTTGGCGATCGTGGCCAATGCCGGAACCCTGGTCTACCCGGTCACCAAGACCCAATACACGCAGAAAACCGTCCCCCTGCCGCCGCAGCTTTTCAGCCACAACGATCAGCAGGTGCAGTGGCAAACCTCCGTGCCCAATGAGGATTCGCGCACCGGTTGGGGAGGCCGCTGCGCTGATTTGCTCACATCGATGAACACCAACGCCACCGTATCCATGTCCATCTCACTTTCCGGCGTGAACGTGTGGGAGATGGGAAATATCGTCAACGAGTACAACGTTGGAACGAATGGTCCGCAGAACCTGAACATTGCGGCGGCGAATCAGGTGCAGGCCTTTAAGGATCTGATCAATCTCCAACACGCCAACTTGCAGGAAAAATCCAACGCGGGGATGACCAAGCTCGCCCTGGACAATTACGCCGCCGTCACCACGGCGCTCCCCCCCGCGTCCGCGATCACCACTGTTTTCCCCACCACATCCCTGGGCAACCAGCTCAAGATGGTCGCGCGACTTGTGAAGGCCGCGCCCGCTCTGAACCACAAGCGGCAGATCTTCTTCGTCGCCATCGGCGGGTTTGATCTTCACGATACGCAACTCACCCCTCATAACAACCTGCTCGGAGACTTGAGCAAGTGCATCAAGGCTTTCAATGATGAGATGACCGTCCAGGGCTCGGCCAGCAATGTCACCACGTTCACCGTCTCCGATTTTGGCCGCACTTTCGCCATGAACGGTGCAAACGGCTCCGACCACGGGTGGGGAAACCACCAACTGGTGATGGGTGGAGCGGTCAATGGGTCGCGAGTTTATGGCAAGTTCCCGATTCTGTCAGTTGGCGGCCAGGATGACACGGGCTTCGGCCGATGGATTCCGA
>JBGPEF010000461.1:0-4748 GCA_041482675.1 Tepidisphaeraceae bacterium
CATCTGTTTCTTCTTCTCCGCGTCTCTGCGTCTCCGCGATTTCTCCCTCTTCTGCCCCGCATCCCACCTTCTATCTCATCGCCACCGTCTTCCCCCCCTTCGGCAGCGGCACAAACCCCACATCCTTCACGATCTTCTGCCCCTCCGGCCCATTGCACCACTCAATGAAATCCTTCACCGCCCCGCTCGGCTCACCCGGCGTATAAATGAACAGCGGCCGCGAAATCGGATACGTCCCGCTCACCGCCGTCTCAATGCTCGGCCCAATCGCCATCTCCCCCTTCTTCTTCGATACCTTCAGCCACTTCACATCATCCGTCTTGTACCCCATCCCGCTGTACCCAATCGCGCACGGCGTCTTCGACACCAGCGCTACCACATCCTTCGACCCGCTCTGATCGATCGATCCCTGTTTGAAATCCCGCTTCTTCCCCAGCACGTGCTCGCGGAAATAGGCATACGTCCCCGAATTGTTCTGCCGGCTCACCCGCGTGATCTCATCCGTCGCGCACGCCGGGTTCTTGATCCCCAGCTGCGCCCACTTCTCGATCTTTCCACCATCCCCGTAAATCTCCGCCAGCTCCTCCATCGAAATCTGCTCGATCGGATTCTGCAGGCTCACATACACCGCCAGCGCATCGATCGCCACCTGAACCTCCTTCGGCTCCTTCCCCGGATTGTTCTCCTTGAATTTTGCGATCTCCTTCTCCTCCATCTTCCTGCTCGAATTGGCCATATCCAGCTTGGCCCCGATCAACCCGGCAATCCCCACCCCCGACCCGCCTCCCGACACCTGAATATGTACATCCGGATGCGTCTTCGTATACGCCTCCGCCCACGCCTGCGACAAATTCACCATCGTGTCCGACCCATCCACCACAATCGTCTTCCCCCCACCTCCTCCACCGCCGCTCGCCGTCCCATCCTTCTTCTCACAACCCAGTGCAAAAACAAACCCAATCGCAACGATTCCCGCCCACGCGATGTGCCTCATCTGTGTCTCCTTATATGAATAGCCGCGAGCGTATTCCCACCGTGTTAAGAGCGCGTGAACCTTTCGCTACCCAACCATTAATTCCCCAACGGAAAGCGGCACCTCGGCAGTCCATCCCCCCGCATCTCTCAAAAAAAATCAAATCCAGTACATCCCCCCTGGAGTTGCGAAATACGAGGCGCGCGCCTTCGTGCCTTAGTGTTTAATCCCCTCCGCAGCTCATCCTTAACGTCGTTTTAACATTCCATTAGCGCGTCATTAACACATCCCCGCAATACTCTCCCCATGTTCAATCTCCTCCCCAAAGACACCGTCTTCTACGACCTCTTCGAGAACATCGCCGACCGTGTCGTCGCCTCCGCCGTCCACCTTCACAAGCTCACCGCCGAGTTCCCCCGCATCGATGCCGCCATCCAGATGATCCGTAATGAAGAACACGAAGCCGACAACCTCTGCCACGCCGCCCTCGACCGTCTCGACCGCACTTTCATCACCCCCTTCGATCGCGAGGACATCCACACCCTGGTAGGGGGGCTCGATGACATCGTCGACGCCATCGACGCCCTCGTAAAACGCCTCCCCCTCTTTCACGTCAAAGGCATTCCCGACGGCTTCGTCAGGCAAACCGAAGTCCTCCTCGCCGCCACCCGCGCTGTCGATGAAGCCGTCAACCGTCTCCGCAAATCCCGCAAGCTCTCCGACCTCTCCGACAAACTCATCGAAATCCATCACCAGGAAAGCATCGGCGACGACAACCACCACGCCGCCATGTCCGACCTGTTCAGCGGCGGCACCGACACCCTGGAAGTCATCAAGTGGAAGGAGCTCTACGACTACATCGAAGAAGCCATCGACGGCTGCGAAGACGTCGGCAACACCCTCGAACGAATCGTCCTCAAAAACGGCTGATCCCCCCGATTCCCCAACGGACAACAGACAACAGACAACAAACAAACTGACATGTTAATCCACACCCTCCTCGCTCAAGCCCCCACCCTCCCCACCCGCACCCTCTATCTCGTCTTCTTCATCATCTTCATGGCCCTCGTCTTCGATTTCCTCAACGGCTTCCACGACGCCGCCAACTCCATCGCCACCATCGTCTCCACCCGCGTCCTCAGCCCCGCCCAGGCCGTCCTCTGGGCCGCCTTCTTCAACTTCGTCGCCGCCTTCGTCTTCGGCACCAAAGTCTCCGAAACCATCTCCAAAGACCTCGTCCATCCCCGCATCGTCGACATCTACGTCGTCATGGGCGGCCTCACCGGCGCCATCACCTGGAACATCATCACCTGGCTCCTCGGCCTACCCACCTCCTCCTCCCACGCCCTCGTCTCCGGCATCGCTGGTGCGGCCATCGCCAAATCTGGCTTCGGCGTCCTTATCCTTCCCGGCAAGTGGAAGGGCATCATCATGTTCATCTTCCTCGGCCCCATCATCGGCTTCCTCGCCGGCGGATTGCTCATGATCATCACCGCCTGGCTCTTCCGCCGCGCCCATCCCGGCCGCGTCGATGGCTGGTTCCGCCGCCTCCAGCTCCTCTCCGCCGCCGTCTTCTCCCTCAGCCACGGCGGCAACGACGCCCAGAAAACCATGGGCATCATCGTCCTCCTCCTCACCGCCGCCGGCCACAAGGCCTGGACCCTCCCCCCCGACCACAGTTGGTTCGATTACCTCAACATCTTCCATCACTCCCACACCGTCGCCCCCTGGGTCATCCTCCTCTGCAATCTCGCCATCGCCCTGGGCACCATGTTCGGCGGCTGGCGCATCGTCAAAACCCTCGGCTCCAGCATCACCCGCCTCCAGCCCGTCGGCGGCTTCTGCGCCGAAACCGCCGCCGCCACCACCATCATCGTCGCCACCCACTTCGGCATCCCCCTCTCCACCACTCACGCCATCACCGGCGCTGTCCTCGGCGTCGGCACCACCCACGGCGTCCGCTCCGTCCGCTGGATCTGGGGCGAACGAATCGTCATCGCCTGGGTCCTTACCATCCCCTGCTCCGCCTTCATGGCCGCCCTCTCCTACCTTCTTATCCGCTGGGCCATTCAGCCGATGTTTCAATAGGGCTGTCATATAATGTGACCATGTCCAGCTACACCATTGGTCAGCTTGCCAAGGCTGTTGGAGTGCCAACCTCCACTCACCGCTATTACGAGCGCAGCGGACTACTCAAGCCGGAATTCCGCACCGAGGGAAACTATCGTGCCTACTCGCCGGAAGCGCTGGAGCGGCTCCGATTCATCCGTGCGGCCCAGGCGACAGGTTTCAGCCTTCAAGATGTCCAGGAGATGTTGCAACTCACTTATTCCACTGAGCTGCCGTGCAGGGAAATCGTCACCCTGCTGCAAAATCGCCTTGCCGACATTCGTGGTCGGGTGAAGGAGCTGCGTCAAGTGGAAAATGCCCTCGCCAAAGCACTTGCAACCTGCTGCCGTGGCGGCCGCGATTGGTGCCAGGAGATCGAACGCCTCAAGCGCAAGGCGCAGTCCGCTAAGCCGGCAAAAAAATCGCTGCTTCCCCTTGACCTTACACTCAGGTTCAACCTCTACACTGTTGATGAAGCCGATGGATTCCCCGGTGCGGCGACGGTCGCCGCGCTGGCATCCGCAACTCCAACATTGAGGTGAGCCATGCTGAGCATCATCAACACCAGCGCAGGCGGCTGCTGCGACGGGTTCGAGTGTCCGCCAACCTGCCCCGCCTCGGCCCAGGCGTCTACATACTTAGTCCGCACCTTCGGCTCGGCTTTGCGGGGCAGGAAGAACCGCCCCGGCCGCAGCACCAGCATCAAAATGGCCAGGAGGCAGGTGAGGATGATCGCCAGCACCAGCGCTGAGATGGCCGCCAGTTGTTTTCGGGCCAGCGAGTCCGCCCCATGCGCCACCCGCAGGGCGGGGATGAGGAACATATCGGTGACGAGAAACAGAATGATCCATGCCGCCAGCATGAAGCCGATGAGTGGGAAGAATGGGCGGGTGAAGCGCATGAAGGGGGCTATTAGAACCGCTCTTTGGGCAAAAGTGCCACTGGAAGAATGATTCGCGGGGTCCCGTGGGGCGAAACGTGAAGACTTGAAGCGCAAAACTTGAAAAACTGGCTTGAACGGCGGCGGTGGCTTCGTTCCGTCAAAAAAATGCGCATTGAAGGGGCCAAAAATGGCGTTCTTCGAGCGCCGAAGGGGTTTCGCGTGGGTTTGTTCGGTTGCGGTGGCTTCGTTTTGCGCAACAGGCACGAACCGGGATGACGGGGCGATGACAATTGGCGTCGTTTGGTAATTTGTTGTACTGGATTGAGGCCGGCGGCGAATTGGGGTCGCGGGGAGGTAACATTTCGTAACATCTGTAACATGGCTTCTGAAACGTAAAACGTGAAACGTGAAAATTGTAGGCGGGGAATCGGCCCGGGTACGGCTGGGCGGCTTAGACGAGAGCATTGCAACCCCCTTTCTTTCGCTACGCTGGCGGACAGGGTCGCCAGGGAGACACCCGCAAGCGGGTACCCGGACTATTCCAAATGTCCGCCCTATCAATACGTTTTCTAGATGAATTTGTTCTATAAAAATTTGCAGTTTGCCAAGGAGCTATAACCAAAAGCTGTGGATCGTGACCCGGCAATAAAAGCGGCGTACCTTGGGTGATTGATTGACCTCACTCACCCGTTCGGCCCACGAGGCCGGAAAGGATACGCCACATGTCATCATCGTCTTTCCCTCTGCGGCTGGCAACCGAGCCGGTCGTCTCTCTCACCCTGG
>JBGPEF010000462.1:0-4732 GCA_041482675.1 Tepidisphaeraceae bacterium
CGTAGGGCATGCTTCAGCATGCCGGGATTCGATTGCGGCATGCTGAAGCATGCCCTACGGATCTAGCGCTTAGCCGGCTGTGTTGTCGGGACCTCATTCTTCCCCAGCACAGCCGGCTTTTCATGTTTGAGGATGGTCAGCAATTCCTGCTGCTCGCGCGGCCCCACTCCCGCCCGCTGCGCCGCCGCCGCAAACAGCTCCAGGTTCCGCGCAAACTGCTCCGGCGTGATATCCAGGTGCTCGTGAACCGCCGAAATGGGCGGCCCCTGGTACTTCCCCGGTCCACCCGTCGCGGATGAAAGATAGGTGTAATATCGCTCGTTGAGTTGCGCGACATTCCCCGGATTCGGCTCCCAGGCGTGGGGCGTGTTGTGGCGGGTGAAATCGAGCCGGGGATCGCTGATCGCGTTCTCAAAATAATAATCGACCACGCGCCGCAGCACGCGCTCGCCGCCGATGCGGGCATAGAGCGAGTTGGGGCTGTAGCTGCCCTCACTCTCGATGGCATTGGGATCCACCTCGCAGGCGAGACCAACAACCAGCAGTGGGGCCAACAGGAGAAGGTTCGCGAGGCGGGACATAAGCGGGCTCCTTTCGGTTGCAACTTGAAAGTTGTCATCCCGCAAGTTAAACCCCGCCTGCCCGGTTGAAAGCGCAGGAAATCCTTTTTCTTTGCCCCAATGGATGGGTTCGATGGCTGGTTTTTCGCAGTGATCGTGCAGGCTCAGCCGGGGAGGAAGAATCCCAGGTGAAGCTCGGCGTGCCGCAGATTGATCTCCTGCGCTTCGGCCTTGCTGATCATCCCGAATAACGGGCTTGGATGGGTCGGGGTCTGCTTCTTCAATCGCTCGAGAGCGCTGCGGAATCGAACCAGTGCTTTTTCCATCTCCATCGGCTCGGTTCCCAGCGTCCCCCCATCTATCCCCGGAATGCGCGTGCCCGGCTTCATCGGACGATGAATGAACGCATTCTTGCGAAACCCCATGATGAATCGAACGATCCACGGCGCTTTGATCGGGCAGGGCGAATACGCGAACTCGGCGAAGGTGGCCAGATGTCCGAACGTCTGACCGATCGTCCAGTTGCCCAACTGCCTGCACACCCCGCGGCGATGCGATGCGGCAAGCCGGCTGGCCTCATCGAGGCAATCGTCGATGGAGCCGAAGTGGAGGATTCGGCGGTCGGCAAGGTTTGCCGTGGCCTGTTCACTCTGAACTGCTGTTGTCATTTCTCGACCTATTTCTTATTCGTCTTCTTCCCACCCGAACCGCCGCCCTGCCTGATCGCCGCCTGCGCTGCGGCCAGGCGCGCGATCGGGACGCGGAACGGTGAACAGCTCACATAATTCAACCCAATGCTGTGACAGAATTCCACGCTCTTGGGATCGCCGCCGTGCTCGCCGCAAATCCCGCACTTCAAATCCGCCCGCGTCGTCCGGCCTTTTTTCACGGCCATGTCCATCAACTGGCCGACGCCGCCCACGTCGATGGACTGGAAGGGATCGCGTTCCAGAATTTCCTTCTTCAGATAGTCGGGCAGAAAACTGTTGGCATCGTCGCGGGAATAGCCGAAAGTCATCTGCGTCAGGTCGTTGGTGCCGAAGGAGAAAAATTCGGCGGTCTGGGCGATCTCATCGGCGGTCACGGCGGCCCGCGGCACCTCGATCATCGTGCCGTACATGAACTCAACTTTTGTCCCCTTCTCCTTCATCACCCGCTCGGCGGTGTCGAAGGTGAAGGTCCGCAGATAATCCAGCTCCTTTTTGGTCCCGACCAGCGGAATCATGATCTCGGCCAGCACTTTCACGCCGGCCTTTTTGCACTCGATGGCCGCCTCGATGATGGCCTGCACCTGCATCTCCAGAATTTCCGGATAGGTGATGGCCAGCCGGTCGCCGCGATGCCCGAGCATCGGATTGGCCTCGTGAAGCTGCTGGACGCGGTGCTTCACTTGCGTCAGCGTCAGCCCCAGCGCCGACCCGAGCGCCTCCTGATCGTTTTCGTTGTGCGGCAAAAACTCGTGCAGGGGCGGATCGAGCAGGCGCACCGTCACCGGCAGGCCTTTCATCGCCTTGAAGATGCCGACAAAATCCTCGCGCTGATAGGGCAGCAATTTGGCCAGTGCCTTCTTCCGGCCCTCCGTGTCCCGCGCCAGAATCATCTCGCGCATGTTATGAATGCGCTGCGGGTCGAAGAACATGTGCTCGGTGCGGCACAGCCCGATCCCTTCAGCGCCAAATCCCCGCCCTACTTCCGCATCGTGGGGAGTATCGGCGTTGGTCCGCACCTTTAGGGTACGATATTTGTCGGCCCAGAGCATGACGGTCTTGAACGGCCCGGTGAGCGATGCCTCCTGCGTCTGCACCTGTCCTTCCATCACCTCGCCGGTCGATCCATCGAGGCTGATCCAGTCATTCGGGCCGTAAGTTTTCCCATCCACCGACAAGGTCTTCGCCTTTGCATCAATACTGAGCGCCCCCACGCCGGCCACGCACGGCGTTCCCATTCCCCGCGCTACCACCGCCGCGTGGGAAGTCATCCCACCGGTTGAGGTGAGAATTCCTTCCGACACATGCATCCCGCCAATATCCGCGGGCTCGGTCTCGCGGCGCACCAGCACAATCTTCTCGCCGGCGGCCACGCGGTCCTCGGCCTCCTGCGCGGTAAAGGCCATCTTGCCGACGGCCGCGCCCGGCGATGCCGGCAATCCCCTGGCCAAAACCTTGCGCTCCGCGCGGGGATTGAAGGTCGGGTGCAAAAGCTGATCGAGGCTGGCCGGATCGACGCGAAGCACGGCCGTCTTTTCATCGATCAGCTTCTCCTTGACCATTTCGACCGCGATGCGAACCGCCGCCGCCGCGGTGCGCTTGCCGTTGCGGGTCTGGAGCATGTAGAGCTTGTTCTTCTCGATGGTGAACTCAAAATCCTGCACATCCTTGTATCGTTTCTCCAGCAGGTCCTTGATTTTGAGCAATTCCTTCCAGCTTTTGGGCATCACCTCGCCCATCTTCTCGCACGGAATCGGCGTGCGAATCCCCGCGACGACGTCTTCGCCCTGGGCATTGATCAGGAATTCGCCGTAAAACTTATTTTCGCCCGTCGAAGGATTTCGCGTGAAGGCCACACCGGTGGCGCAATCATCCCCCATGTTGCCGAACACCATCGTCTGACAATTCACGGCCGTCCCGGCCAGGCCGTGAATGTCATTGAGCTGCCGATAGCGCACGGCGCGGTCGGTCATCCAGCTCTTGAACACCGCCTCGATCGACTGCTCGAGCTGCCGCATCGGATCCTTCGGCCAGGGCTGCTTGAGATGCCGCTCATAAACCGCCTTGTATTGCCGCACCACTTCCTTCAGGTCGCTGGCATCCAGATCGGTATCCTCATCCACTCCCTTGGCCTTCTTGATGGCCGACAGCTCATGCTCGAAGTGCTCGTGGTCCACCCCCATCACCACATCGCCGAACATGTTGATGAAGCGGCGATACGAGTCATACGCAAAACGCTCGTTGTTGGTGATCCGCGCCAGGCCCTCGGTCACTTTATCCGTCAGTCCGAGATTGAGCACCGTATCCATCATCCCGGGCATGGAAACCCTTGCGCCCGAGCGAACCGAAAGCAGGAGGGGATTTTTCGCGTCGCCAAATTTCTTGCCCGTCGCCTTCTCCACCATCGCCAGGTTCTTCTTCACCTCTTCCATTAACCCGGCCGGCAGTTTCTGGCCGCCATCGTTGTATTCACGACAGGTTTCGGTGGTGATGGTGAACCCCGGCGGCACGGGCAAACCGGCCGAGGTCATATCCGCCAGGTTCGCGCCTTTTCCGCCCAGAAGTTCCTTCTGCTCGGCCTTTCCTTCGGTCTTGCCCGGCCCGAAGAAATAGACCCGCTTGACCGCTTTGCCCTTTGGGGTTTTGGCGGCCGATTTGGAACTCGAACTTGCGCGTACCTTCTTATCCTGCTTGAACATAGCTACTCCAGTGGTCTGAGCGGATTTTGCTGTAATTACGGAGAACATTCGCATCTAGCGCTGTCAAAAGCTCCGCCGCATTCCCCACCGCGCGGAGCATCCAGCGCTGCCTTGGGGAAGGGGAAGAATATAGAAGTGCCCCGGTACGCTGTCAATTGAACCAACCCGCATCGGAACCCCGGTTGTACATCCGGGGCTGCACCGTTGAAGCTTATTTCTTCTCCGCTAACATCGCGCTCGCCTCCCTGAACACCGTCTGACAAATCAGCCAATTCTCCACCCCATTGCTCCCCAGGTCGGCCACTCCCACCTTCGGCAACTTCTCCACCGCCTCTTTGGCCCGCAGATAATACATCTTCGCTTCCGGCTCCTTCCCCAGCCGATGGTGGGCCATCGCCAGGAACAAATCCGCCGTGGCCGCGCCGGCGGCGGCGGAAGTTGCCTTCAGGCCGTCGCGGGATTTGTTCAGCCACTTGATCGACTCATCAAACCGGCCCATGCGATATTCGCCCATCCCCTTGCCCAGATAAAACCAGGGCGCCAGGGGCGTCAGATTTTCCTGCGAAACGCCCTGGCCGTCGGCCCGCGTGCCGATCATCCCCACGGCCCGATTGCTCATGGTCATGGCAACTTTCAGATCGGGCATCGAATCCGGCAATATGAAACACACCTTGGCGCTTCGATCGTCCACGTACGGGTTGAACAGCGTGTTGCCAAAATTCTCCACCAGCTTTTTGCAATGCTTTTTGTACGCCTCCCGATCATC
>JBGPEF010000463.1:0-4728 GCA_041482675.1 Tepidisphaeraceae bacterium
CCCCGACCTCGACATCCCCCTCGCTGATCTCTGGTTCACCCGCAAGCGCTAACTCGCCGCCCGCGTCTCCCGTAGGGCATGCTTCAGCATGCCTCCCCGACTACAATCTCTCACCCATGCCCCCCCTTACCGACAAACAATCCCTCCAACTCCTCCGCCACGCCCGCCGCGACAATAAAAAAATCCCCATCCTCACCTGCTACGACTTCCTCACCGCCCGACTCATGCACGAAGCCGGCCTCCCCGCCATCCTCGTCGGCGACTCCGCCTCCAGCGTCATCCTCGGCCACGATACCACCCTCCCCATCTCCCTCGACTTCATCATCGACATCACCGCCGCCGTCCGCCGCGGCGCTCCCCTCGCCTTCCTCATCGGCGACATGCCCTTCGGCTCCTATCAGGCCAGCACCGAGCAGGCTCTCACCAACGTCTTCCGCCTCGTCAAATCCACCACCTGCGACGCCGTCAAACTCGAAGTCACTGAAGAGCACGCCCCCCTCGTCCGCGCCCTCTCCGCCGCCGGCGTCGCCGTCATCCCCCATCTCGGCCTCCGCCCCCAATCCGTCAACACCCTCGGCGGCTATCGCTATCAGGGAAGAACCGCGCTGGAAGCACAAAAAATCGTGGCACTATCATTGCTAATGGAACAGTCCGGAGCCGCGGCCATTTTGCTCGAAGCCGTGCCTCCCGAGGTCGCCAACGCGGTTATTGAGGTGTCCAGCGTACCGGTGATCGGCTGTGGTGCTGGGCCAGCGTGTCACGCAAGTGTCATCGTGACCCACGACGCCCTTGGCCTCACGAAGAACAAGCCACGCTTCGTCCCCGCACTCGCCGACATCGCCACACCCCTCCGCGAAGCTTTCGCCCGCTACATCGCCGATGTATCCAGCGGAAAATACCCGGCGCCCGAACACAATTACCCGATGCCACCCGAAGAAGTCTCCAAACTTCGCTCGTGGCTCGGTGGGGCGGACATTCCTGTCCGCCGTCAGTAGGTCGGGCACTCCTGCCCGACGGTGGGGCGGACATTCCCGTCCGCCATCCTCGTAGGGTCCGCTTCAGCGGACGATCGTATGCGTAAGGTTCGCTCCGCGAACCTCCGGACGTCCTACAATTTTGAAATGGTGGCCTCCCTCCACCGATGTATATAACGTAGGGTCCGCTTCAGCGGACGTTCGTAGGGTGGGCACTACCCACCAATAGATGCGTAGGGTTCGCTCCGCGAACCTCATAGAAATGGAGTAACTTCAATGAAGACCTGGCCCAAACGTCTCTTGTCCCTCACCCTCGCCGCTTCCGCCTTCGGATTCGGCTACCTGGGTTACACCCACACCCAAAATCGTTCCTTCGCCCTCGCCGAAGAGAAGCGCGAAGAGGTCCGCGCTGGTCTCGCCCACGCCGAAGACCTCGCCACTGCCTTCCGCTCCGTCGGCAAAGTCGTCGAGCCCTCCGTCGTCAACATCAACGTCCGCAAAAAGGGCCCCGACATCCGCTCCATCCCCGGAATCGACCCCGATGACCTCCGCAAATTCTTCCCCAAAGGCCCCGATGGCGAAGATCTTCTTCCCAAGAACTTCAAGGCTCCCAAAGGCGGCAATGCCCCCGAAGGCGGCGAGTCTCCCGACGATGAAACCCCCTTCGAAATGCCCGACCAGATGGGCACCGGCTCCGGCGTCATCATGGAATACTCCGATGGCAAAGGCTACATCCTCACCAACAACCACGTCGCCGGCGCGGCCGAGGAAATGATCATCACCCTCTCCGACGGCCGCGAAATCCGCAATGGCAAGCTCCTCGGCACCGACCCCAAAACCGACCTCGCCGTCATCGAGATCAAGGCCGACCGCCTCTCCCCCGCCAAGTGGGGCAACTCCGATGACCTCCAAAAAGGCGACTGGATCATGGCCTTCGGCAGCCCCTTCGGCTACGTCGGCTCCATGACCCACGGCATCGTCTCCGCCCTCAACCGCCAGGCCGGGATCCTCGGCAACGGCGGCTACGAATCCTTCATCCAGGTTGATGCCCCCATCAACCCCGGCAACTCCGGCGGCCCACTCGTCAACCTCCGCGGCGAAGTCGTCGGCATCAACACCGCCATCGCCTCCCAGTCCGGCGGCTTCCAGGGCATCGGCTTCGCCATCCCCTCCAACCAGGCCAAGTTCATCTACTCCACCTTGAAAGAAAAAGGCAAGGTCACCCGCGGCTGGCTCGGCGTCAGCATCCGCGACGTCGCCAAGGACCTCAAGGTCGCCCAGTCCTTCAACTACGACGGCCACACCGGCGTCCTCGTCTACCAGGTCCTCCCCGAAACCCCGGCCATCGGCAAGCTCCAGCCCGGTGACATCATCACTGCCGTCAACGGCAAGGATGTCGAATCCGTCCAGGAGCTCCGCAACTCCATCGCCGCCCTCCCCCCCGGCGCTGAGGTCAAGATGAAGGTCTTCCGCGGCGGCAACACCGAAAACGTCACCATCAAACTCGGCGAGCAACCCGAAAACGTCCTTGCCATGCGCGGCCCCCGCCGCGACCGCGAACCCGCCCCCAAAGACACCACGACTTCGGCCGACGCCCTGGGCGTGAAGGTCCAATCCCTCACCCCCGACATCGCCCGCCGCCTCAAGCTCGACCTCAACTCCGGCGCGGTGGTCATGCGAGTCACCAGAAACAGCCCCGCCGCCCGCGCCGGCCTGACCATCGGCGACGTCATCACCCTCGTCGGCAAAACCCCCATCGAATCCGCCGACGACCTCATCTCCGCATTGGAGAAGGCCGACCTGAAGAAGGGCGTCAGACTCTACGTCACCAACGGCGACGCCAGCCGCTTCGTGGTGGTGAGCAGCGAGAAGTAAATCACGACCACACACGTTTTGAACCCACAAGGGTCTGCCGCATGGCAGACCCTTCTTTTTCGACATCAATCTTCCCCCCGCCATCGGCAGCGATCAGGGTGGCATGGGCAGCGGTACTCCGCTGCCCGTGCTCCGCGCGTAGGGTGGGGCTCGCCCCACCATCCCCCCCTCTCCCGTTACCCCGGGAGCGGGCACGGTGAGGGTTCCTTGTATTACGCCATCCGCGCTTTCTCGCTGGGTGGCATGGGCCGCCGTACTCGGATGCCCGTGTCGTTCCATTCGCGACGACCACCCACATCTCTGAATCCGCCGAAGAATGAGAGGCAAGAGACGACTTCCTTCCCGCCGGCGCGTGCGATTGTCGAGCCTAAGGCCATATCATCACCCCGCAAGGCGCCGAAGCCTGAACCGACTGAACCGGCAGCACTCGGACGCGGTGGGGCGCAGCACAAGCACCTTCAGCGGTTGATCAAACAGTATGCTGAAGGTCTTGGATACCGATCGACCATCGCGGCTTAAAACAGGGACTGGGCTAGTTTTTGTCGGACACCGCCGTGCTCCCCACATGCTCCACGCGCAGCACCACATCGTCACCCAGCAGCTTCTGCAACCTCCCCGCCTCCGCGCAAAACATCTCCCCCCACTTCGGATCGTACTCAACAAGCCGAACGTCGTCGGCCGCCATACTTCGATCTTGCCTTCGCCGCCACTTTAGCCGCAACCACAGATTTGAAGGTTTTTTGCAGTCAGGTCAAACGGGAATGCAATTAGCGTCTTGTTGATTCGATGCGTCGGATCCAGATGGTGCGCTGCTAGTTTTTTCTTCCGCGTACCGTCTTTTGATTCCCATACCATTCCAGCCACCCCTCCAGCGTCCGCACAACTTTCTCCTTCGATCGAGTCCGAATCTTCCGCAGCGGTACATCCCACGACTTAGACATTCGATCTCCATCCTCATAAATCCGCACGGCCACCAGCCCAAAACTTCCATTGGTCCGGTGGGCCGGATACCACCCCACATCAATCGCGACACCCACGCGATCGTTGCTGACAAGCAACATGTCCTCCCCAAAATGCCACGAGATGTGATCGTAAGACTTGAACTTCGGCTCCACGTCAAAAAACGTATTCCATTCCACCAACCACCCCGTCGGAATCCGCAGCGCCTGAAGCGGCGGCTCCTTTATTTTTCGCTTCCGTGAACCTTTCATCTCAGCAATGTAACGGGGCCACGGCGAGTTTCATGCCTCTTCGTCATTCGTCATCAGGAATTCGTCATTCCCTCGACCGACCCAACCCCGCAATCCTCCCCCACCCTCCCTGCCCCGTGTGCCCCCTCCGATTCGTTATAATCTCCTCCGATGCGTAGCTTCGTGCCCACCATCATATTTCTGGCGCTCCCATCCGCCCGCCGGATTGCGACGATATGCGCCGGAGTGACCATGCGAAACACCCTTCTAACCGCCCTTCTCTTCATCTTCGCCGGCTGCCAGGCCCAAAACCAATCCCCCACTCCCGATACCCCCGCCCACGACCCCAACGCAGTCAACATACCCCCGCCAAAAACCCCCAAAAACCCCTTCCCTCCCCTCCCCGACCCCCAACCCGGAAGATTCCCCCTCACCCGCCCTCCCTCATAATCTTCTTCCACCCCGCCCCTCCCCCCCTCCTCAGCCCTGGCGTCCCTCACTCGGGGCAGTGGCCACAAATAAAAAGGGGGTCATCCCTGCTTTTCGCTCCTCCTCGCCACCACACGCGCTGTCTGCGCCAATTTCCCCGGTACTTCTCCCTCTTTCCCCTCGCCCCCGTACGCGGGGGAGAGGGTCAGGGTGAGGGGGCATTTCCCAGTGGGTCGGCCATTCCTGCCCGACAAGCATCG
>JBGPEF010000464.1:0-4704 GCA_041482675.1 Tepidisphaeraceae bacterium
AAAGAACACGGGGATGCTTCCCACCATCCCAATCAATATCATAATTGCAGTAGATAAGATCAGCGATGCGCCCACCACCGAAAATCTCGCCCCCAGCCGCACCAGCATCGCCACCGATCCCGCCACCACCGCCACCTTCCCCGGAATGTATCTGCCCAGGGATGACACCCAGATGATCGCCACCACCTTCGAGGCCGGCAATGAGGCCCCCAGCGCCCGCAGCAGCAACCAGGTATTCACCGCATTGGAAATTCTCGCTCCCATCAGACAAACCAGGGCCGCGCCCAGGTAAAACCAGTTGATCTGAACATGAATCTGCTG
Organism: Tepidisphaeraceae bacterium; assembly: GCA_041482675.1. Lineage (GTDB taxonomy): Bacteria > Planctomycetota > Phycisphaerae > Tepidisphaerales > Tepidisphaeraceae > JBGPEF01. The sequence goes on from JBGPEF010000464.1 coordinate 322, forward strand.
TGCCCTGAGCTCTTTAAAATCCCGCCCCAACTGCCTGCCCACGAAATAAAATACGGCCACCAGCAGCAGCAGGCTCAGCACCCTCCACAGCGACACCAATCCGCGATGCTTCTGGCTGGCAACTTTGGCATCACTCTCATTCACGATGCCTCCACCGCAACCGGCTTTTCCACGCCCGATCCCTCATCCTTTAGATACCCATACGCCTTCATCAACGGTTCACAATGCCTCATCACCCTCGCTCGATCCTTTTCGCTCCACTTCTCCCATTCCGGCAATTCGTCCCTCTGGCTGGCATTCACCTGCACCCGATTCGCTTCTTCGCTCAGCGCACTCGACCTCGCCAACCCTATCCAATCGGTCAGCCGCTCCAACCCACCCCCATCCTTCGAAAATAAATCCTCAAACCGAATCCTCAAATACCTCTCGCCATAAATCCCCTCGCCGCGATTCAACTGGGAATTCACCAACCCCCAAAACCACGCCAGCCGCTCGAGCGCATCCATCTCACCCCACTTCAATCCATTGGCTTCTCTGCACATCTCCGGCCGCGGGAACCAATCCGGCCACCACTCCGCCGCCAGTTTTTTCATTCCCCTGAAGGCCCCAAAATTCACCCCCGATCTCACATACGTCCTGGGATCACGCACGACATGGACTACCCTCACATCTTCAAACACTTCTCCGAAGACTTCAACAAACCCCGACAAATACGGATTTGACTCCACATAAACCGCCCGCTGCAACCCCGCGACCAATCCTCTCCGCAATTTCACCAGCAACTCCACCAGCTCTTCGCGAGAGCTTCTCCCGCACAGCGCCCGCGTCGTTCCCATCCGCAATCGCCACGATGGCGAAGGCTCGTGCAGCGCGCACACCTCCGGATAACACCGCGACAGGTGCTGCGCCAGCGCCTTGGTTCCCGTTCTCCCTGACGAGACAATCAAGACGAATTTTTTCCCGCCAAATACCGCCACGATTCCTCGCTCCAGTCAATTACTTCGCCATTCCCGGCACTCTCCCCATCTCGACCATCTTCTGGGGCAACTCGACCTTCACAGCGCCTCCTCTTTTTAGTTCATACAGCACCCAACTCGGATTCTCGGGGATATCCTCTTTGCCCGTCAAAACCTGCTGCACCCTTTTCAGCTTAAAATGCAGCGCCCGCCACGGCGATACCGGCGGCCGATATAAATAGTATTTCACATCAAATCTCGCCGCCCATTTCAGCAGCACATCGTTGGGCTCACCAGCGCATCCTGCCGGTCCGCCGCGAACGCCGCGGTCGGTCAGCAGAATCATCGTCCTCAACCCCTCTCCATTGGGCCTCTGCCGACCAAGGTTCACATAGAAAACATTCACCGCGATCTCTCCGTCGCCCACTCCGCGCTCCCGCATATAGTCCGCCGACGCGATCAACTTCTCCATCTCCCCGGCCCGATATCGCGAATAAAAATTTGTCGAATGATTAATCCAAACGTCGATCCCCCAGAGCGCTCCATTCACCGCCACGATCGAAACCACGAACATCCCAAGCGAAAATCCCCAAAAGCTCTTCCACGGCGTCACGCTCGCCTTCAAATACTCCAGACCCCGAATCACCCCCAGCACCAGCAAAGGCGCAACCGGCACCAGGTATCTCGGATTCGCCACCCGCACCCGAAAGACCATGGCGGCGCAATACAAAAACGCCCCCACCCAGATCCACTGCCCCAGTTTTCCATCCCGCCACGCCACCACAGCGCACAGCAAAATCAATCCCCACCCGATGATGTTCGTGGCAATCCCCACCATGCCATGGGTCACACCCATATACATGGGCATCCACATCAAACTGCTCATCCACTTTCCCGAATTCGCCATCGACAATAAAGTCGACTTGAGTCCCCTGGGGGTCAGCAGCGACTGCATCTTCACCGTCCCCTCGGTGTCCTCATCCGGGATCTTCGGCCCCTTCTTGCCGCTCTCCATCACCCATGTCCGCGGCGGCGGCGGCAAAGTGCTGAGGATGAATCGAGTCAAGCCGAACGTTCCAACCACGACCACGAAGCTGGCCAGAAGCGCCACCCATCTGCCCACACTAACCGGGCGTTTTCCGCTCATGATGGCCGCCCCCACGACGGCCCATGCCGCCAGTCCCGCCCACCTCGTCATCACCATTCCGATGCACAAAATCAAAAGTGCGGGCAGCCTCCACGCCAGAGATTTTCCCTCTCCAATTTGCATTGCCAACAGCAAAGCCGGCGCAAACACCAGGGAAAACAATCCCTCCGTCCGCAATTGAATCGAAGAGGTGTATGTAAAGAACAGAATCCCGCTCAGCACCACTCCCCAAAGGGCCCCCCGCGGACTGGTCAGTCGTCGCAGCACCCAATACCAGACGGCCGCGCCTCCCAGCAAACCGATCATTGGCAGCAGATTCAAAAGCCAGAGTGAAGTGGAGATCTTCATCCCCAGCGCCAGCACCGCCGGCCAAAGCGGCGGAATCCGTCCGACCACCGCTCCATTAAATATGAATCCCCGCCCCAGCGCCAGATTCCTGGCTACCGAGATATAAAACGCCGTGTCCGGCCCGGAAACCCACTTCCCATTCTGCAACAACAGATACGCCACCCCTAATATCGCCACACCCGCGAGGCAATACCTCCATTCGCACCTCGCCCCGGGAGAATCCTCCCTGGCGGTCATTGAGACTTCGGTCAAAGGCGAAGGCGAACTGACCACCGTGGTTAGGGACAACGTCATTGATGGGACCCGCCGGGAAAAAATCCGCCCTCAGGCGAGCGGAGCACTATACCCCCGGCTCCAAACCGCGCCAATCTCCCGGATCCCGTGCTTTCGCAGGGATTCTCTCCGGCGGATGACGGGAATGCGGATCATCGCGCGGGGCTGCCGCGTGAGTTGCGTCTTTAGTTTGATGTGGTGCGGTCGGATCTTGCGGCTGAGTTCGCCGTGGCAGCACTGTTTCCCCCGCAGAGTTGGTTCAACTCGTTTACCAATGCCGCCAGCGCCGCGTTGGCGGAAGCGGCGGAGGGATCGCCGGAGGGAATAAACTGAAGCCCCAGCCGCAGTGTTTCATCCGATACATGGCTCATGTGACGAAAGAGCGCGGGGAAGCCGTATTCATGCTGAGCATCACGGACGCGCAGGACCACCTTCAGCCACGCATCCTTCACGAGCGAAATCAGCGAGTGCTGGAAAGGGCAAATCAGGCTCGCGCCTTCCAGCCCGATGTCCCAGATACGTGCGTGAATCTCGTGTTCGACCTCGCGATTCGGAGTGAGCACCTGGAGCCTGGCCGAGATCTGGAAGCTTTCGGGGACCAATCGCCGCGGCTGATGGCGCTCCTCCACGATGGAAATATTTTGCGGCCAGCTAAGCAGGAGGAGCTTTCTGGTCAGAGCCTTACGCTTTTTGACCAGGGTGCTTTCGAAAAGCACCATAGAGGCTTCGTTCTGAAACCAGAGCCCCACGGGGCCGCCGGACTCGATCAATCGATCGATGATTCGACCATCCGCTTCATGGAAGTAGGCCCAAATCTCAGGTGAGTTATTTGGCCGCCCTTTGGCAAACTGGACCATGACCTGACGGCGTGCCGGCCCCTCGCCCGCGGTTAGAACAGCGGGGGCCTCGCGCTCCATGGCGCTTCTGAGCAATTCCACATTGTCCGCGGCCATGCCGACTCCGAAGATGCCCCTGCGGGAGATCGGCCAAATTGAGGTGCTGCTTTATCTTTATTGAGAAGTGATCTTTCAACTGATCGTCGGGGCGCTGGACCGTGCCGGCGGGTCGCTGGCGGGGAAGCTTTCCATCACCTGTTCATCCACTTCATCTTCGGGCAACTGAGCCCGCTCGCCGCTGGGCTGATTGTGCTGGGATGGTCCGACTGTATCCTTTGGCATGCGGCGGCGACGCAGGAGGGAATCGAGCAATTCCCGGGGATCGCGCTCGCTCAGCCCGCAATAAATCAGCGCGCCGCCGGCAAGGACCAGACCGGTGCCCAGCAATCCGCGCCGCGCTATTCCCATCAGGGCCAACAGTCCGCCACTGACGGTGTAAGTCGAGAGATTGGCACGATGCTCCGGATCGACCCGGATAATCTTGTAGGTATCGCCAACTTTCCTGGCTTCATAGACGGGCGTGCCCATGATCTGATCCTCCGTGAGGGAAAGATCTTCCACCCTCAGAGCATCAACATGCAAAGCTCAGGCCGCGCTGGTGTTAATCCGCACATCAGACGGCCGAGAGGAATCCCAGGTCGGGATTGGCAAAGTGTCCCAGATTCGGGAAAACGGTGTTCAGGTCAGTCGCGCTGACCCCAAACCACTTGGCCATGGTGGCCGCGTATTCATCCACTGAAGTAGTCGGAATCCATCGGCCGAA
>JBGPEF010000465.1:0-4689 GCA_041482675.1 Tepidisphaeraceae bacterium
CCTCACCCTCTCATCCTTCAACCCCACCCCGCTAATCCTCCTCCTCAGCGCCTCCCCCAGCAAATAACCAATCGTCTCCGCCGCCGCATCTGCTTTCATCCCCGCCTCGCGGATATTCGACACACAATTCCTCTCCGCATCCGTCTTCCCCACCTTTGGCCCAAAAATCAGGTACGCCCCCAGCGAATCCGCCGTCCCCAATCCCGGCCTCTCCCCCAGCAATATCACCGCCGCCTTCGCCCTCAACAGTTCCCCAATCTCATCCTCAATCGCCACCCTCCCATTTCTCACCACACACACCGGCCCAACACCAAACTTGCTGGCCGACAACATCGGCAACAACTTCTCCAACACCCTCACCGCCTGCTCCTGCGCCGCCATCGCCGACAATCCATCCGCCACAATCACTGCCACATCATAAGCAGCGGTAGGGGGGTTCAGTCCCTCAAGCATCCGACGACTCCCATCACTCAACCTCCTCCCCAAATCCGGCCGCCTCACATAAGTCTCCCGATCCCCCGCCGCACTTTCCAATCTCAAACACTTCACCCCCAAACCCTCAATTGCCGCGGCCAATTTCTCCACATCCAGCTCCATCTTCACCGCATCCCTCGCCTCCGCATGCGCCCACGCAAAATCCAGCACTTCCGCCGTCGGCAGCGATCCCCCCGCCCGCCCGATCGCAATCCGCGCCGGCGTATATTTCCGAAGCGACCTCCAGACATCCTTCTCCATCACCCACCCCCAATCTGCCCGCGCACCTGCCCCAGCAACCGATGCCGCTCATCCACGCTCTTCAACTTCAAATCCCCCGCCATCACATCCATCTTTTCCAGCCACGCCTCAAATTCCGGCGCAGGCCGCAAACCAAGCACTTGTCTCACATACTGCGCATCATGAAAGCTCGTGCTCTGATAACTCAGCATCACATCATCCGCCCCCGGCACCCCCATGACATAATTCACCCCCGCCGCCCCCAGCAGCGTCAGCAGATTGTCCATGTCGTTCTGATCCGCCTCGGCGTGATTCGTGTAACAAACATCCACCCCCATCGGCAGCCCCAAAAGCTTCCCACAGAAATGATCCTCGAGCGCCGCCCGGATGATCTGCTTCCCATCGTACAAATATTCCGGCCCAATAAACCCAACGACTGAATTGACGAGCAGGGGGGTAAACTTCCGCGCCACCGCATAAGCCCGCGCCTCCAGCGTCTGCTGATCCACCCCATGATGCGCCCCCGCGCTCAGCGCCGACCCCTGCCCCGTCTCAAAGTACATCACATGATTCCCCACCGTCCCCCGCGAAAGCGAAAGCGCCATCTCCCGCGCCTCCCCCAGCATCTTCAAATCTATCCCAAACGACCGATTCGCCCCCTCCGTCCCCGCCACCGACTGAAACACCAGATCCACCGGCGTCCCCTCCTCCATCGCCTTCATCGTCGTGGTGATGTGCGCCAGCACGCACGACTGCGTCGGTATCTCATACTCCCGCCTCAACCCATCCATCATGTGCGACAGCGCCTTGGTCGTCGCCACATTATCCGTGGCCGGATTGATCCCAATCACCGCATCCCCACACCCATAAAGCAACCCATCCAGTATCGCCGCCGCAATCCCCTCCAGATCATCCCGCGGATGATTCGGCTGCAACCGCACCCCCATCCGCCCCGGCAGGCCAAGCGTATTTCGAAACTTCGTCACCACCCGACACTTCTTCGCGATCAAAATCAAATCCTGATTCCGACAAATCTTCGAAACCCCCGCCACCATCTCCGGCGTCAACCCCCTCGCCACTTTCTCCAACTCCACATGCGTCGTCTCATACCCCAGCAACCACTCCCGAAACTCCCCAACCGTCATCCCCTTCACCCCCTCAAACGCCGCCGCATCATGCCCATCCACAATCAGCCGCGTCACCTCATCTTCTTCATACGGAATCAACAACTCCTCCAAAAACCGCGCCAGTGGCACCTCCGCCAACACCCTCTGCGCCGCCGCCCGCTCCTTCTCATCCGAAGCCGCCACTCCTGCCAGAGCATCCCCCGACCGCAGCGGCGTCGCCCTGGCCATTAACTCGCGGAGATTGGCAAACGAGTAAGGATGGTGTCCCAAAGTCATACTGTAACGAGACATCTTTATATTGTGCCACACACTGATGCGACGGCGACATCAATTTCGAATAGAATCAATGCGATGGGCGAGATTCGAGAAAAAATAAGACTAACCAATGCGGTTGATGAGGCTCTGGCCCGCAGGGGAACGTTGCCGGCCGACCAGGTTCGTCGACTCGAGGTGACTGCCGTGGTCGATACCGGGGCTGTGATGTCCGTGATTCCAATCCACGTTGCCGAGCGCCTGGGTCTTCAAATGCGCGGCCATCGCGTCGCCCGTTATGCCGACGGACGCACTGAATCTGCCGCAGTCACTGAACCCATCGTCTTCGAATGTCAAAACCGCGATACGCTTGAGGAAGCCATGGTTCTGGGCGATGAGGTCTTGATCGGTCAGACGGTCCTTGAAAAACTCGACCTCCTGGCCGACTGCATCGGCCAGCGCCTTGTGCCGCATCCAGAGCGCCCAAATCAACCTGTTATCATGATTCGCTAACGAGCTGTCGATTTATATGAAATCATCATCCCCTGAACCCGCTGTCATCTTTCGCAATGGCAAGCCAACTGCCGTGATACTGCCGATCAATGCCTACCGTAAAATGCTCGAATTCGTCCACGACCATAAGCGCCTCATGAGGTTGACTCAGGCATGCCGCAGGCTGAGGACGCCCCCACTCAGCCGGTTATTGAGCGAGGCTCGCACCATCAATCGGCCAGATCTGATTTCGTGGGGCAGGCGCGTTGGAACTGAAGTCTGGTAACCGCCCTTACTAACTGGACACCCCGTACAATCCCCCAGGACAAGCAGCGCTCTCGTTATGTCCACCCAACTCGACATCCTCGCCCTCGAGCCCTTCTTCGGCGGCGCCCGCAAGGCCATGCTCGAAACCATCATGCGCCACAGCCGCCACCGCTGGACCCTTCTCAAACTCCCCCCACGCCGCATCGAGCGCAGACTGGCCGTCGCCGCGCACTGGTTCGCCGAGCAGCTTTCCCGCCACTGGAAAGGGCGGCTCGACGTCCTTTTCACCTCCGAAGCGATGAATCTCCAGGACCTCGTCCGCTTCGTCCCCGAGCTTCGCAAAAAACCCAGCGTCGTCTATTTCCACGACAACCAGCTCCCCGAAGAGGGCTGCGAGGCCGAACTCCCCCATCATCTGGCCAATCTCGGCACCGCCAACGTCGCCACCGAAATCTGGTTCAACTCCCTCTATCACCTGCGCACCTTCCTCCGCCGCGCCAGCGCCCTGGTCGAGCTTCACCCCGAGCTTTCCGGCCGAAGCCCCATGCAGGAACTCACCGCCAAGGCCCAGCTCATGCCTCCGCCCGTCGATTTCACCTCCAGCAAGGACATCCTCGGCTACGAAATCATCCCCCGCGACCCACGCATGCTCTTCGTCGATACCCGCGACGCCGATGTGAAAACCCTCAACGAGGCCCTGTTAAAACTCCACCGCCGCGGCGAAAAATACCGTCTGGTCACCGTCGGCCCCGTCGAAGGCCTCGACGATGAATTGCCCCGCAGCACCATCAGCGAATCCGATGAGGTCGCCCAGATCCGCGCCCTTCATGAATCCACAATTCTCCTCAGCGCCCGCTCAACCGCCGCCTCCGATCATCACGCCGTCCGCGGCCTGCAAATCGGCTGCTGGCCCGTCTTCCCCAACAGCGGCGTCTACCCCGAGCTGCTCCCCAGCTCCCTGCACGCGCGCTGCCTTTACGATGGCGCGCGTCCCGATCGCCTGGTTACTCAACTGCAAAACGTCTGGTTGATGGATCGCCCCGTCGATCTTCAAGACCAGCTCAAAGACATCCTCTATCAATTCGACGCCATCCAGGCCTGCCAGGCCATGGATGAACGCCTGGAACAGATGGCCATCGCCCACTCGCTCTAAGCCCGCCCGTCTACGCTCGGCCGTGTGATACGGCCATCTTTTCTCCTCCCAGCAATCCCCGCAAAATCACCCCCCCACGTCCCATAATCCATATTATGTTAAGCTCGATACCACCGGGCGTTTTCTGCACCATCTCCCGCAAAACCCCATCAAACTCGGCCATCCACGCCTCCCCAAAACTTGCTCCCATACCGTAAGAGCGCATTTGTAGTGCAGGTTTTTAACCTGCTCCCGACGGTGGGGCGGACATTCTCCCCCGGACATCGATGTGCTTACGCGGAAACCAAACTCACCACCCCCATCGCCCCCCCAAACCCCGCCGCAATCGCCAGACTCCTCTCCACCGTTCTCCTCTGAACCTCCCCGCCCATCCTCACCATCTTCATCTCCATAAATTTCTCCCCCAACCCCGGCAACACCATCCCCCTTTCCTGACACATCCGATTCAACACCACCGACACCAATCCCGCCGCCCCCAGCGAATGCCCCAGCGCCCCCTTGTGCGAATACAGCGCCGGCCTCATCGCCCCCGCCGCTCCAACACATTCCTCAATCGCCGCCAATTCCATCGCATCATTCGCCACCGTCCCCGTCCCATGCGCATGAATCAAATCCACCGCCCGCCCGTCCAGCACATCCTCAATCAACCCCCGAAGCGTCCTCCCCCGCTCATCCCCGCCGATC